>JAZUJV010000152.1:0-21038 GCA_045642945.1 Eubacteriales bacterium
ACCCGCTGTTAGTCGCCTGCCATATCTACCGTCCCGCCGCAATAACCCAGCTTCAGGTCGACGGCGAAAAGGTCGGCACCCCCGTCTTCGGGCGCGGCACGGCTCGCCCCGTCGCCACCTCCAAAGAAGCGCTCACCTACGCGACCAAATACGGCCACGACGTCGTAATAATCGACACCGCCGGCAGACTTCACGGGGACGAAGAGCTTATGGAGGAGTTGAAACGCGTCAAAGACGCCGTCAACCCCACCGAAACTTTCCTTGTGGTCGACGCCATGACCGGTCAGGATGCCGTCAACGTCGCCGAAAGCTTCAATAACCTTCTCGATATAACCGGCGTCATCCTCACCAAACTCGACGGCGATACCCGCGGCGGCGCCGCTCTCTCCGTCAAATATATTACCGGAAAACCGATAAAATTCGTCGGCACGGGCGAAAAACTCGATTGCATCGAGCCCTTCCACCCCGACAGAATGGCGTCGCGAATTCTCGGTATGGGCGATGTGCTCACCCTTATCGAAAAAGCCGAACAGCAAATCGACGAAAAGAAAGCCGCCGAGCTCGAAAAACGCTTACGCGACCAATCCTTCACACTTACCGATTTTCTCGACCAGCTCGGCACGCTCAAAAATATGGGTTCTATGGACCAGCTTCTCGGCATGATGCCCGGCATAAAGCCTTCCGCCTTAAACGACGCGAAGATAGACGAAAAAGCCATGGCGCATACCGAAGCGATAATACTTTCTATGACCCCCTACGAGCGTAACCACCCCGACGTGCTCAACTCTTCGCGTAAGAGAAGAATAGCCGCCGGAAGCGGCACGAGCGTCGAAGAAGTCAATAAGCTGTTAAAACAGTACGAACAGACCAAAACCATAATGAAGCAGTTTATGGGCAAAAAAGGAAAAAGAGGAAAATTCAAATTTCCCTTTTGATAAATAATTAAATTTTTTATAATTTCCGGAGGAAACTCAAAATGGCAGTCAAAATGAGACTCAGAAGAATGGGCGCTAAAAAAGCTCCTACCTACCGTATCGTCGTTGCGGATTCCCGCTATCCCCGCGATGGCAGATTCATCGAAGAAGTCGGCTTCTACAACCCGATGACCGATCCCGCCGAAGTTAACATCGATTCCGAAAAAGCCAAAAAGTGGATCGCCAACGGCGCACAGCCTACCGAAACCGTAAGAGCACTTCTCAAAAAGTCCGGAGTGTTGGACTAATGAAACAGATCCTTATCGACATTACGAAAGCTATCGTCGAGGATCCCGATTCGGTATCCGTTACCGAAAAGGTCAGCGGTGATACCGTCGTTCTCGAGCTTTCCGTCGCTAAACGCGACATGGGAAGAGTTATCGGCAAAGAGGGAAAGATAGCCAAAAGCATCCGTACCGTTATGCGTGCCGCCGCCGCCAAAGAGAACAAACGCGTCATCGTCGATATAATCTGATGAAGCGTTATCTCGAAGCGGGCAGACTCAATTCTCCCCGTGGACTAAAAGGTGAACTCCGCTTTGATTGCTGGTGCGACAGCATCGCTTTCTTAAGCGGAGTCAAATACCTTTATCTTTCGCCCGAAGGCGAAAAACCTCTCGAGGTAAAACAGTTTCGTGAAACCGTCTCCACCGTGATTTTTTGCGGCTACGAGGAACGCGAGATCGCCGCAAAGCTTACCGGACGCGTCGTTTATTTCGACCGCGAGGATATCGCTTTGCCGGAAGGCGTTTTTTATAACGACGATCTTATCGGCGTCCCCGTCCGCGATGCTCTTACCGATACGATAGTCGGCAAGATCACGAAAATCGAAGAGGGAATGGCGTCCGACCTCTATTACGTCGAGGGCGAAAAAAAATATATAATCCCCGCCGCTGGCGACTTTATAATAAAAGCCGATCCGAACGGGGAAGTGCTCGTCAACCTTATCGACGGGCTTGAAGCGTAGGAGGAACTCGAAATGAATTTCGAAGTGCTTACGCTTTTTCCTGCTGCTTTAAATCCCTTTTTCGCTTCCTCGATAATCGGCAGAGCCTGCGAAAAGGGAATTATTTCCGTCAACTGCACGGATATCCGCGATTATACCAAGGATAAACATAAAAAAGTCGATGACGCCCCCTACGGCGGCGGCTACGGAATGGTAATGATGTGCCAGCCCGCCGTCGATTGCATAAGGGACGTCAAAAAGAAATTACAGGGCAAGACCCGCGTGATCTATATGTCTCCCCAAGGCGCGCTCTTCGACCAGAACAAAGCCAAAGAGCTCGCGACCTACGATAACCTCATTCTCCTTTGCGGACACTACGAGGGCATCGACGAAAGAATAATCGAACTCGAGATAGACGAAGAGATATCCGTCGGCGATTACGTTTTAACGGGCGGCGAGCTTCCCGCCGCGATAGTCGTCGATTCCGTCTCCCGACTGATAGACGGTGTCCTTCCGTCAAGCGAATGTTACGAAAACGAAAGCTTAACGGATAACCTGCTCGAATATCCCCAATATACCAGACCCCGCGTTTTCGAAGGACTTTCCGTTCCCGACGTGCTTATAAACGGCAACCACGCGCTTCAGGAGGAATGGAAAAGGGAAAAATCGCTCGAAAGAACGAAACGAAAACGCCCCGATCTTTTGGAGAAAAAATCTTAACTTATGAAAAAATCGAGAAAAACGTATAAAAAGAGTACGCTTTTAAGACTCTCGTCCGAGAGTCTTATCGTCTCGTCGCTCGCCGCTCTTTCGGCGTTTATCGTTTTTCTGTTCCGCGGCGGCGCGCTGTCTTTCGTAACCTCGACCGCCGAAAAAATAGATAAATTTTTCCGTAAAAACGTCGCCGGTGTCATCGCGGAGAAGTTAAAGCTTCACGAAAAAGTTAAAATGCCCGCCAAAAACACCGTCGCCGCCGTTACCGACAAGAGTAAAATCTTTAATTTCCTTGATAAATTACGCAAAAAATCCCTCAATATGCCGCTTCGCTCCGTCGGAGTGTTCCTGATAACCTTCAGCGTTTACTCCGCCGCGATATTCCTGCTGAAACGCTTCTACGCCTCCTTCGGCGTCGCCGATATAAACGATATCTCGGCTTCCGCGATTGTTTTCCTCTGCGGCTTTCTGCTATTGTGCTTCGGCGAAAAAAGCGTGCTTGCCGCTCTCGGAAGCGGAAGAATAGGCGGCTCTTTGCTTGCCGGATGCCTCGGCGTGAACGAAACTTCGCTCGTCGGCGACGAAACCGAAAAAAAGAACCACGTCGGCGTAATGTTCCTGCTCGGCTCGCTCTTCGGCGTCTCGACTCTGTTCGTTTCTCCCGCGACGGTTCTGTTATGTATCTTCGCTTTCCTGATTTTCGTAGCCGTGATGAATATGCCGGAGTTCGGCTTGCTTCTCTCACTGCTTTGCGTTTCGTTCGTAAAAACCGAGTATCTTTCTATCCTCGTTTTCGTCTCTCTCGTTTCTTTCCTGATAAAATGTATAAGACTTAAACGGAATATGCGCTTCGGGACTGCGGACGTTTTAGTCCTTGCCTTCCTCGTGCTTCTCTTCCTGTGCGCGCTCGGCAAAGATAAAAACTCCGATTTCGCGATAATAACCTTTATTTCGGTTTATTTCCTCACAAAAAACCTTATCTGCTCGGGCCGTCTGATTTTCCAAAGCTTCAACACCCTCTGCCTTTCCGTGATATTCGGCTCGCTGCTGTTCTTGCTAAAAGAATTTTACGGCTTTATCCCGATAGAAAATCTCGACGCCGCCTTTAAAGTTCTTACGAACGATACCTTCAAACCCGATATGCTCGCGCTTCTGATAACCGCCATGCTTCCGATATCGCTCTCCGCGACGGTCGGCTGCCTCGGCAAACGCCGCGCAGTAACGGCTTTGATACTTTCGCTCGCCTGCGTGTTCTTTACCGACAGTTTTCTGTTCTATATCCTCGTGCTCGCCGCGACGTTCGTCTTTATCGCCGTCGCGTTCAAAGCCCCCGCGGGCGCTCTGCTCGGCTCAATAATAGTTTTCCCGCCGTTTATAATACTTTTCAAAGATAAACTCGCCGGTGCGCTCACGGTAAAAGAGAATGTAAAAATCCCGTTCTCGCTCTTCGGCGTCAACGCTTCCGATTACGGCGCGTCCGGAACCTTCTGGTCCGCGCTTGCCCGCTACGGCGGAATCGTCTCGGTGATATTCTTCGCGTTGATACTTCTTCTTATCTTCCAAAGAGTTTTCTCCGTCCGAAGCGAAACGATGATAAAACACAGCTCACGCCGCTGCGGAACGGTGATCGCCTCCGCTGCCGTGCTGCTGATAGACACCTTCGTCTTCAACCCCTTTTCCGACGTGCGTGCTTTCATCTTCTTCTGGTTCATCTTCGGTCTGTGCGGCTCCGCCTATACCGAGTTCAAAAAGCCGCAATATTATCATAATACGGAGGATTGACAAATGACAAAGCGAAAATTAAAACTCAATATTCTCGATATAGTCATCGTCGTCGCCGTGATATGCTCCGTCGGTGCGATAATCTTCCGTGATTATATCGGCGACCTGTTCGTTACTCCCGAGGTCTCGGATATCGAAATAGTAGTCGTCTGCGACGACATAAACCAATATAACAAAAACCTATTTGTCGTTTCTAATTCTTTAACGCTCGTTTCCGACGACGGCGACGCTTATTCCTGCGTCTCAAAGGGCTGCGACCCCGAATCGAAAACGATAACTCTTACGATGCGCGGTTACGAGCGATTTAAACTGCTTTTCGGTGAAAACGGTATCCGTTTCGACCCCTCCGACGATATGATGATAAAAGTCGGCTCGCTTGAATATCACGTTACCGTTTCCTCCGCGGCTCTCGCCGAAGCTGCTCCCGCGCCCGAAAATTAAGTATAATCAACAAAAGCGGCATATTTTATTCTATATATCTTTTAACATTTACCTATTGAAATATAATTATTTTTTGATATAATATCATCATACGGGGGTATGTTTATATGACTACTAAAAATATAGAGATTCAAAACGCAGTCGGCCTTCACGCCAGACCTGCCACTTATTTCATTCAGAAAGCCAATTCTTACAGAAGCTCCATTTGGGTCGAGAACAGCGACAGACGTGCCAACGCCAAAAGTCTTCTCGGCGTTCTTTCGCTCGGTATCTCCAAAGGCGATATAATCACTATTCTCGCCGATGGTCCGGACGAAGCCGATGCAGTCGACGGTCTCGTCGATCTTATCCTCGGCGGCTTCAACGAATAATAAACCCGATATGAATTTGCCTTGTGCCTTCGCTCAGGGCATTTTTTGTCTATTTTTGAAGGTGAAAAACTTATGACACGCGAAGAGCTCTACGAAAAAGCGCGTCTGCTTCCCGCCACCCCCGGCGTCTATATAATGCATAGCAAATCCGGCAAAATAATCTACGTCGGCAAGTCCAAAGCGTTAAAAAACCGCGTTTCAAGTTATTTTGCTCCCTATTCCGACCACCACGGCAAAACCAAGCGTATGGTCGAGTCCGTCCATGATTTCGAGGTGTATTTCACCGCCACCGAGATCGAGGCGCTCTTGCAGGAAAACCAATTCATAAAACAGTTCCAGCCACGCTATAACATAAAATTAAAAGACGGCGGCGGATACCCCTATATAAAGATGACGAATTCCGCCTATCCCGATTTTTCCGTCGTCTATAAAAGAAGCGCGGGCAACGATAAATATTTCGGTCCGTATTCCTCCCACCACGTCGCCAAAAATATATTGGAGACCGTCAAAAAAGCCTTTGCGCTTCCGACGTGCGGAAAAGAATTTCCGAAAGATATCGGCTCCGTCCGCCCCTGCCTGAACTACCATATCGGCCGCTGCTGCGGTCTCTGCGTAAAAGGCAATATCTCGAAAGAGGATTATAATTCTCTCTGCCTCCACGCGGCGACGCTTTTAAAAGGCGACGGCAAAAAACTGCTCACTAAACTCGAAACCGATATGCAGACCGCTTCCGACAGTTTGAATTTCGAGCTTGCCGCGAAGCTTCGCGATTGCATCTTCGCCGTCAGAAAGCTTTCGGATAAACAACAGATCGTCTGTTCACCCGATACCGAAGCCGACGTCATCGGCATCTACTTTGACGATCTCGGGAGTGCGCTTTCGCTCCTTTTCGTCCGCTCCGGCGCGATAGTCGACAGGGAAAACTTCTTCTTCGGCGCCGACGAGATAGTTTCAAGCTCTTCTCTCGTCTCGCTTTTGCAAAGATATTACGACCTTCGCGGCTATATCCCGAAGAAAATCTATATAGATTACGAGCTCGAAAATGCGGATAAAGAGCTTCTGCTCGGCTGGATGCACGAAAAAACGGGCTATAAGGTCAGCCTGATAAAACCCGTCCGCGGCGATATGCGCGCACTTACCGAGCGTGCATCCGATAACGCCAAAAACCTGCTCGCCCATAAACGCGCCTCCGAGGATAAAAAGAAGAATTTTCTCGATTCTATCGCCAAACTTCTTTGCCTCGATAAAACGCCCGAGAGGATCGAATCCTACGATATTTCCCATACCGGCGGCGATTACGCGAGCTGCGGTATGATAGTCCTCGAAAACGGCGTTTTCGCCAAAAGAAAATACCGCGCCTTCTCGGTAAAAACCGTCTCCGACGGCGACGATTTAGCCGCAATGGAAGAGGTTTTGCGCCGCCGCTTCGCTCATGACAGCGACGAAGCGGGTTGGGAATACCCCGATCTTCTGCTTATCGACGGCGCCGAAAATCAGGTAAAAACAGTCAAAAACGTGCTTTCGGAATACGGCTTGAACATCGCCGTTTTCGGAATGATAAAGGATGAACACCATAAAACGAGAACGCTTACCGACGGCGAAAACGAAATCTCGCTCATCACCCGTCAGGATGCCTTCGTGTTCATCTATAAAATACAGGAAGAAGTACACCGTTACAGCGTCTCGATAATGGATGCCAAGCGCCGCAGTACCGTCAAAAAAAGCTCTCTTACCGAGATAAAAGGCGTCGGAGCCAAACGCGCCAACGATTTGATGCTTTATTTCGGAACTCTCGAAGCGCTCAAAAACGCCGAAAGGGAAGAGCTCTGCAAAGTCAAAGGCGTTACGCCCGAAATCGCCGATGCGATAGTAACTTACTTCGGAAAGGAAAAAGATGAGAATAATTACGGGGACCGCAAGGGGGACCAAACTTAATACACTCGAGGGTTTAGACACCCGCCCGACTACCGAAATGTGCAAAGAGGGCGTCTTTTCCGCCATTCAGTTCGATTTGCAGGACAGAAGCGTCCTCGACCTCTTCAGCGGAAGCGGCCAGATGGCTCTCGAAGCTCTTTCCCGCGGCGCCGAAAAAGCCGTGATGATAGATTCCTCGCGTAAAGCGTGCGAGATAATAAAAGAAAACGCCGCCAAAACCAAGCTTATAAAACAATGCCGTATCGCCTGCGCCGATTGGAAAGAATATCTTCGCGGCGTCAAGGGCAAAGAGAAATTCGGTCTCGTCTTTCTCGACCCGCCCTATACCGACGGCCTTCTCGACGAGGTTTTAAAAGCGCTTTCCGTCGCCGACGTGCTTACCGACGACGCGATAATCGTCGCCGAATCGTCCAAAAGCGGCGTTCCCGTTCCCGTCGACAGCTGGAGATCCAAATTATACCGCTACGGAAAAACCTACGTTACGATAATCCGTCTCGGCTCGGAGGAATAATTATGCGTACCGCGATAGTTTCGGGCTCGTTCGACCCGATTACCTTCGGACATCTCGATATAATCGAAAGAAGCGCCGCCCTTTTTGATAAAGTTGTCGTCGCTCTCGCCGTCAATCCGCAAAAACAGGGATTTTTGCCCTTTGAAGAACGATTTAATGCCATAAAACTTGCCGTAAAAGGCATCAAAAACGTCGAAGTCGTCTATTGCCACGGGCTTCTCGCCGAGCTTTGCAAAAATTATGAAAATCCCGTCATCGTCCGCGGCGCAAGAAACGGTGCAGACTACGAGTATGAATCCACTCTCGCCGCGGTAAACTCCGACCTCGGCGCGAAAGAGACGGTCATTCTCCCCGCCAAAGCGTCGCTTGCCCATATAAGCTCCTCCTATGTGCGCGAGATTTTAAGATACGGCAAAAGCGTTTCGAAATACGTTCCCGAGTCGATAGTTCCGATACTTAAAAAATATTCGGGAGAAATACATGAGCTTTAAAATAGAAAAAGCCGATACCCGCTTTATCCGCGAGCCTCTGCTCGCCCCCTTCGGCTTTAAAGGAAAATATCTTACCGAGCTGTGGCAAACCGTCGTTTATCTCGAAACGCCCTCGTTTGCCTCCGCCTGCCCGACGACGGTAAGCGTGCTCTGGTCCGATGCAAACGTTTTCGCCGAGCATACTCCCGAGGAGTCGTCCGCGCTTATGTGCTCGGTAACAAAACGCGCTCTCGAGCTTCTCGTCCATTCGTCCGTCGAACGCCCCGATAAGACTATAAACGCCCTTCTTCCCGAGCTTAAAAAATATGCCGATAAAATATGCGGCAGGGAAGTGGCGACGACCTTTGTGCTTAATTCCCTCGTCGGCGTCGATTATTGCCTCTGGTCGCTCTACGCGAAAGAAAATAATATAGATCGCTTTGACGGTATCATCCCCGATTACGCTCGCGATGCTCTCTCCGAAAAGCATAACACCATCGCCCATATCCCGCTCGTAAACTACGCCGTTACCGAAGAAGCTTTGAAAAATCTTCTCGAAAGCGGCACGGGAATTTTAAAAATCAAAATCGGCAAATCCTGCGGCGAAAACCTCACCTTTGATGAAGATATGCGCTCGATGCTCGAATGGGACAAAAACCGTCTCACGGCTATCCATAATATCGCGCGTCAATATTCTACCGACCTCTCGAAAGACGGAAAAATTCGCTATTACCTCGACGCCAACGGCCGCTACGATACTAAAGACCGCCTTATAAGCCTGCTCGACCACGCCGATAAGATCGGCGCTCTCGAACATATCGAGCTCATCGAGGAACCCTTTACCCCGACTGACGATACCTTCGTCGGCGACCTGCCCGTCGTGATAAACGCCGACGAATCCGCCCATTCGCTCTCCGACGTTGATTTGCGCCTCGCGCAGGGCTATAAAGCCGTCGCGCTCAAGCCGATAGCCAAAACGATGTCCGTTTCCTTCGAAATGGCGTCCGCCGTCAAAAAAGCGGGCGGAAATTGCCTCTGCGCCGACCTTACCGTCGTACCGTTACTCTCCGAATGGAACAAACAGTTCGCTTCGCGAATCGGCGCGCTTTCCGGAATGAAATGCGGCTGTGTCGAGATAAACGGCAATATGAACTATAAAAACTGGGCGGCTTTAAAAAATCTCCTGCCCGAAAACCTCTCTTCTTCCGACGAAATCGGCGGAAGGTTCAAACTCGATAATTGTTTTTACGAAAACGGCGCTCTGCTCTTCGGTAAAAACGGTTATATAGATTTATTCAGATAAGAAGGTAAAATCATGAAAATCGCTCTCATAATGGACCCCGGCACAAGAAATATGGTCTTCAACCAGAAATCCATCGACAGACTCAAAAAAATCGGCGACGTTGTCGTTAACGACGGCAACACCTCCTTCGAGTGCGTCTCCCCGCTCGTAAAAGACGCCGACGTTATCGTTACTTCATGGGGCAACCAGCCGATAGACGAAAAATATCTCCCCCTCTGCCCGAATTTGAAACTGCTCATCCACGCCGCCGGAAGCGTCAAGCCCGTCGTCTCCAAACCCCTTTGGGATAAAGGCGTCCGCGTTACCGCAAGCGCAAGCGTTTTAAGTATGGGCGTGTCCGAGACCGCTCTCGGCTTCACGATAGCCGCTTCCAAAAACTTCTTCAACCTCAATACGAATATCCACAGCGGCGGCTGGGCTGAAGGAAAACAGGATATCCGCGAGCTTTACGACTTGACCGTAGGCGTCGTAAGCGGCGGCTGGGCGGGAAGACATTATATCGAGCTTTTACAGATGTTCGACGTCGATATCCTCCTTTACGATCCGTTCATCTCCGACGAAAAGGCGGCGGCAATGGGCGCAAAAAAGGTCGATTTCGAAACGCTTCTTAAAGAAAGCGATATAATCTCGATCCACGCTCCCCAGATCCCCGAGACCTACCATATGTTTAACGCCGATACGCTTAAACTTATGAAAAAACACGCCGTGCTCATCAACACCGCGCGCGGAACGATAATCGACGAAAAAGCCCTCTACGACCATATGAAAGCCGGCAACCTTAAATACGCCTGCCTCGACGTTACCGACCCCGAGCCCCCCGCAGTCGACAATCCGCTTCGTACTCTCCCGAACTGCATCATGACTCCGCACCTTGCCGGACTTGCCAACAACGGCTTACGTAAGATCGGTCAGCATGTCTGCGAAGAACTCGAAAGCTTCCTTGCCGAAAATAAACTTTCCACCGAAGTTACCGAAGAAATGCTCGCCCGCATGGCGTAAAATAATTACAAATTAAAAATAATAAAGATAAAAAGGAGAAACAAATGAAAAAGCTTACCGTATTCATCCTCGCGCTTATCTTCTGCCTCTCTCTTTCCGTAACCGTTCTTGCTGAGGACGCCGTTAAAGACACCGCCGTCGGCTACACCTTCGATATTGACTACGTCAATACCAAAATCGCCGGCGAAGACGGAACTATCGTTACCGATCAGGAACAGTTCGACCTCCAGACCACCGTCTGGGCTATCTGGTTCAAAGCCGAAAAGGTCAGCGCTCACGTTTATAAAGCCACGACCGACGGTGCCGCAATGGGCGGTGCGAAACCCGATACCAAGATCAAAGACAACGAGATAATGTTCATAATCCATTCCTCGACGTCCGACCCCGCGTTCGCCGACCAGTATCCCAACTGGGAAGATAAGGTCGCCGCTCTCGCCGTCAAAAAAGGCGATTATTTCATCCTCGACGATACTATTGATATAGCAAACGGCACCGGTTCCGGTAAAGCCAAATGCGTCAAGAGCTCCGAGGGCAAAGCCAAAGCCGAAGAAGAAAATAACGGCGCGGCGGAATCCACTCCCGCCGAATCCGAAGAGCCCGTCTCCGAGGAAGAAAGCGAAGTTATCTCCGAAGAGCCCGCTTCCGAAGAACCTGCTTCCGAAGAGTCTGCCTCCGAAGAACCCGCCTCCGAAGCAGTCAGCGAAGCCGCTTCCGAAGAACCCGTAAACTCCGAAGCCACCACTTCCGAAATGGAAAACGGCGAAGGCTTCCCGACTTGGGCGATCATCGCTATCGCCGTTGTCGGCGTTGCCATCATCGCAGCGATAATCATTGCTATCAACAAAAAGAAGAAATAAACATAATTGAAAGAGCTGTGCGGAGTTTTCGCACAGCTCTTTTTTGCTTGCGCGTCGGCGGTTAAACTCGCTTGCGCGCGGTAATTATAAATTTCAAATTTCAAATTAAGGAACGTTCGCTGACACGAACGATTTTTTATTGTATGACAAAGTTATTATTACTCCGCGAAAGTTTACTTTCGCGCTTTAAAAGCTTTTCGGTTCCTTTTCACGAAAAGGAACAGCGCTTTAAAAGCTTTTTTGCCTACTTTTTTCACGAAAAAAGCAGGTCGGTTCCTTTTCTCGAAAAGGAACGTCGTTCCTCCGCGTTTCCCGAACACTTGTTTGTTTACATAATCACAAAATTTTCGCGCTCATCATCCATATCCCGATAGGGTAAATGGTCGAAAACGCCCGAATTGCAAGGCTTTTCGCCTATGTCAAAATGACGAAACGCCTGTTAAAATTTTTCCCCGATTGCCATAATGTTCTATTGAAATTCCCATGATTTTATTATATAATGCATACAGAAGTGGTGTAAATAGGTGCAAAAAGGTTTAAAAAACCATGCTTCCCGCACCGGAAAGGATAAAAAGCATGTTCTACGGCGAATATAACCATACGATCGACGCGAAGGGACGTCTTTTTATCCCCGCGAAGCTTCGCGAAAAGCTCGGCGAAGAGTTTATCGTCGCCCGCGTTTTCGATAAATGTATCTGCGTCTACCCGACGGACGAATGGGAACGCTTCACCGAAAAGCTCGAAAGCCTCCCGATAGCCAAAGACCGCCGCGTCCGCCGCTACTACTACGCCAACGCCACCGAAGCCACCGTCGACGCGCAGGGCAGGGTTACTATTTCCCAGCCTAACCGCGAATACGCTTCTCTCGAAAAAGACGTCGTCATAGTCGGCAGCCGCTCCCACCTCGAGATCTGGTCCGCCGACGCTTGGAATAAAGAGATCTCCGGTATCGACTGTGATAAGATAACCGAAGAGCTCGTCGAACTCGGCTTCTGATATGGAATTCAAACATATTTCCGTCCTCCCCGAAGAGACGGTCGAATCTCTCGATATAAAGAAAAACGGTGTCTACGTCGATTGTACCCTCGGCGGCGCCGGACACACCTCGCTCATCCTTTCACGCCTCGGCGAAGAGGGAAGAATAATCGGCATCGACCGCGACGAAGACGCTTTGATAAACGCCGCGGAGAAAATAAAGGATAAACGCTTGATAACCGTCAAGGATAACTTCGAAAATATCCTTTCCGCCGTTCATTCCTGCGGCTTCGACAAGGTCGACGGGATTTTGATGGACCTCGGCGTCTCCTCCCATCAGCTAGACGTTGCCGAGCGCGGATTTTCCTATATGAGCGACGCCGCACTCGATATGCGAATGGACAGAAGCGCCCCGCTTTCCGCTTTCGACGTCGTGAATAGCTATTCCGAGCGCGACATCGCGCGTATTTTACGCGATTACGGCGAAGAGAAATTCGCTTCGAATATCGCCTCCGCGATATGTAAAAAAAGAGAAATCTCCCCGATAAAAACCACCCTCGAGCTTGCGGATATTATCTCCGCTTCCGTCCCGGGAAAATATAAATTCGAATCCGGCCACCCCGCGAAACGCTCGTTTCAGGCCATCAGAATCGAGGTCAACGGCGAGCTCGACTGTATCCCGAAAGCGATAAAAGACGGCGCCGAAATATTAAACGTCGGCGGCAGAATAGCCGTCATAAGCTTCCATTCGCTCGAGGACAGGATAGTCAAAAACACCTTCAAGGACCTCGAAAACCCCTGCACCTGCCCCAAAGATTTCCCGATATGCGTCTGCGGCAAAAAACCGCTCGTGAAAGTTCTCACGAAAAAACCGATACTCCCCGGCGACGAGGAATTACAAATCAACACCCGCTCGCACAGCGCCAAGCTTCGCGTCTGCGAGAGAATATAGAAAGAAAGGCGAAAAGAAAATGGAAGAAAAGAATCTGCCTTCCGCAAAAGACGAAAAAACCGTAAAAAAATCTCATCTTACGGCTAAAAAATCCGTAAAAACCGTAAAATCGAATAAAAACGTCAAAAGTGCCAACCTCCACGCGACCCGCCGCGTAAGCGTCGTCAACGTCAAAAGCGAAGAAAAAGCGCCGTTCCCGTGGTCCGTCGTCATCGTCGCCGTCGTTATGACCGCGCTCTTCCTCTTTATGATGATGAACTACGCCGAGGTCGATAAATACAGAAGCGAGATAGCGACCCTTGATAATAAGATAGCTTCCCTCGAAAAACAGGAAAGCGACCTTAACGCGAAGCTCGGCAACAAATACGATTTAAAAGAGATCGCCGACTACGCCGAAAACGAACTCGGAATGGTAAAATCCAATACGCTCCGTAAACACGTTATCACGATGAAACAGGATGACCGTACCGAAATGCACACCTACGACGACGGTGAAGAGGGCGGACTCGGCTTTTTGCTCACCGGACTCGGCGAAGTCTTCCGCGACTTTCTCGAGGAATAAAAATTTCTCGAAAATTTGTTAAAAAATTATCTGAAATTATATACAAACCGCGCTTCGTGTGATAAAATAATACGTATTATTTCGAAGCCGCGGAATATATTTACAAAAGGGTAAACGAAATACAAGTTTACCCATTTGTCGTCTTTATTGAAACTAATCCGAAAGGAGCGCTTTGGCAGATGCCCGAAACCAATAACGAAAAACCCGCGCAGAAACCCGTAAAAAAAGCCGTCAAAACCGTAAGCTCTGCCAAAAAAGGCTCGTTCGGCGTTACGGCAAAAACCGTCGTAACCCGCGGCAGGATCGCGCTTATCATCATCCTTATCGCCATGATCGCGCTCGTCGGACGCTTCGTATATTTACAGATAATCGACCCCTCGGATTATAAGGTCGCCGCGCTCGAGCAATATACAAGCTCGGTTACCATTCCCGCCAAACGCGGCAGCATCTACGCGAGCGACGGAAAAACCGAACTCGCCGTCAGCGTAACTGTCTATAACTGCTTTATCTCCCCCTACGATATGACGGAAGAACAGGATTTCGAGCCCCAAAACGTCAAAAAACTCGCCGAGGGTCTCGCCCAGATATTAAACGTCGACGCGAACGAGATACTCGAAAAGGCGTCGAGAACGAACAGCAAATACCAGATGATAAAAAAATCGCTGACCGATGCCGAAGAGCTCGCTGTCCGCGAATTTATAAAAGAAAACAAATTCACTTCCCAGATACATCTCGAGGAATCCACCAAACGCTCCTACCGCTACGGCTCTCTCGCCGCCCAGACGATAGGCTTCACGGGCGCCGAGAACAACGGTCTTGCGGGTATCGAGCTCGCCTACAACCAATATCTCTCCGGCGTCGCGGGCAAATCCGTCAAAGCCGCCGATGCCTACGGCAACGAGCTCGATTCCGGCGTCGGCTCCACCTTCATCCCGCCCCAGAACGGCTATAACGTCGTCTCGACGATAGACTGGCAGGTCCAGAACACCGTCGAAAAATATATAAAGCTCGCCTACGAGGAGCATAAACCCAACGGCGGCGTCAAGTGTATGATAATGGATGTCAGTAACGGCGAGATCCTCGCTTCGGGCATCTATCCGTCCTTCGACCTTAACTCCTACGCCGAGCTTAACGACTACTATCAAGCTCTTTACGACGAATACCCTACGAAATTCGAGGAAGAAAAACTCCGCGCACCGACGGACGAGGAACGCTCCGCCTACCGCACCGAGCTTATGAACAAAATGTGGCAAAACACCCTCGTTTCGTGGACCTACGAGCCGGGCTCGACCTTTAAAATAATCACCTCCTGTATGGCTATCGAGGAAGGCACCGTAAGCTTGGAAAGCTCTTCCTTCTCCTGCAACGGCTCCTATACCGTCGGCGGCGTCGTGATACACTGCCATAAAAAACGCCCGGGCCACGGGACTCAAAGCTTCTCCGAAGCCCTCGTCAACTCCTGCAACCCCGCGTTCATACAGATTGGCGCTTCCGTCGGCGCGTCGCGCTTCAAACGCTATTTCGAGGAATTCGGCTATACCAACTCCTGCGGTATCGACCTCCCGGGCGAAGCCGGAACGATCTATTACGATACCTATAAAACCCAGTTCGAATCCGTCGAGCTCGCCGTCTATTCCTTCGGTCAGACGTTCAAAACCACCCCTGTCCAGCATTTAAGGGCTGTTTCCGCGATAGCCAACGGCGGCTACCTCGTCGTTCCGCATTACGTCAAAGCGCTCACCGACGATTACGGCAACGTCGTCAAAACCTTCGAATACGAGACCGACCGACAGGTCATCTCCAAGAGCACCGCGGATACTCTTCTTAAAATCCTTACCAACTCCACCAAAAACGCCTGCGTTTCGGGCTATAACGTCGTTTCCAAAACGGGTACTTCCGAAAAACGTGATACCGCCCGCACCGACGACTATATTTCTTCCTGCGTAACCTTCGCTCCCGCCGAGGACCCGAAGATCGCGATAATCGTCCTCGTCGACGAGCCTACCATGGGACAGCATTTCGGCTCCGCCGTTGCCGCCCCGATAGTTTCCAACATTCTTTCCGAGGTCCTTCCGCATCTCGGCATCTCCCCGAATACGAGCGACGACGATATCGTTACCGTCGGCGATTACAGGAACGAAAAAGTCTCAAACGCGCGCAGCGTTATCGAGGAAAACCTCGGTCTTAAATGCGTCGTCCGCGGAAGCGGCGATACCGTAATAGACCAGATGCCTCACATGGAGACCTCCGTCTATAAAGACGGCGTCGTGATACTCTATACCGAACCCGGCGAGATCGCCGCCAACGTCAAAGTGCCCAACCTTAAAAATAATTCTCCCGAAGCCGCTATCCGCAGCCTCGTCAATAATAACTTAAACGTTTCGCTCTCGGGTATCTTCAACGGCGACTATAAAAACTGCCGCGTCGTTTCCCAGACCCCCGAAGCCGGCGAATACGTCCTTCCCGGAACGGTCGTAACTCTCGAATTCTTATACGAGGAATCCATCGAATAATGAAACTGTCTTTGTCTTCCATCGCCGCCGTCGTCGGCGGAAAATTAAATAAATGCGCCGACGGGAGCAGGGAAGTCATCGGCTTCTTTACCGACAGCCGCGTTACCGATAAAGAAAAACTCTTTTTAGGTCTCACCGGAGAAAAAACCGACGGTAATTCCTTCGTTCCCTCCGTTGTCGAAAGCGGCTGCGCCGCAATGACAGACGCCGAATATAATTCGGATTTGAAAGGCGACGTGATAACCGCTGCCGACGTGCCAAAAGCTCTGCTCCCCCTCGCCGAACACTACCGCGACGATACAGTAAAAGATATCCCCTTCGTCGGAATAACAGGCTCCGTCGGCAAAACGACGACTAAAGATATGGTCGCCCTCGCGCTTTCGAGCGCCAAAACCGTGCGCAAGACTATCGGCAACGCCAACAGCCAGCTCGGATTGCCCCAGACGGTGCTTTCCGTCGAGCCGTCCGACGATATCGCCGTCGTCGAGCTCGGAATGAGCTATTTCGGCGAAATGGAGCGTATCGCCGTCTGCGCCAAACCCGATATCTCGGTCATCACCAATATCGGTCATTCGCATATCGAAAACCTCGGCTCGCGTGAAAATATCCGTAATGAGAAGATTAAAATAACCGCCTTTTCCAAAAAAGGTTCGATAGTTCTTCTTAACGGCGACGAGCCGCTGCTGCGCGAAATAAACCTCCCCGAACGCGAAATATATTTTATGTCCGAGACCGATAAAACCGCCTCGTCCTACGCCGAAAACGTCGTGATAGACGAAAGCGGGCTCTCCTTTACCGCCGTTATCTTCGGCGAAAAAGCAGACGTAAAGCTTAACGTTCTCGGCAGACATTACATAATGAACACCCTTTTCGCGCTCTCGGTATGCAAACTTTCGGGCGTCGACGTCAAAAACGCCGCCAATCTGTTGCAAAGCTACAAAAGCGACGGAAAACGCCAGTTCATCTTTGAAAAGAACGGAATGAAGATAATTTCCGATTGCTATAACGCCTCCCCCGAGTCCATGTCCGCCGCGCTCTCGGTCTTAAAAACCTATAAGACCCGCCGCGTCGCGGTGCTCGGCGATATGCTCGAGCTCGGCGATACCTCGCCGGATCTTCATAAAAACGTCGGCTCGCTCGTCTCCTCTTCCGCCGACGTGCTGATAACCTACGGCGAGCTTTCTGAAAATATAGCCCTCGGCTGCGATCTTGCCGAAAAATATTCCTTTACCGATATGTGCGAGCTTAAAAAGTTCCTCTCGTCCTATCTCAAAGCGGGCGACACCGTGCTCTTTAAAGCGAGCAACGGTATGCACCTCGGCGAAGCGATATAAAATTCAAGGAGCGTCATAAATGAACATCTGTCTTCTCGGCGCGCTCGGCGCTCTCATCTCCCTAATAATCGGTATAATTCTCTATAAAATCTTTATCCCCGTGCTCAGGAAAGTAAAGCTCGGGCAAAAAATCCTCGAGATAGGTCCTTCGTGGCATAAATGCAAAGAAGGCACCCCGAATTTAGGCGGTCTCTTCTTCTTCATCGCCTTCGCGTGCGCCGTCGCCTTCGAGCTTATTCTCGGCAAAAAATATCTCGAAACCGAAGAACTCACAAAGCTTCTCACCGCTCTCGGTCTCGCCTTCGTTTCGGGCCTTATCGGCTTTGCCGACGATTATGTCAAACTTTTCAAAAAGCGCAACAAAGGGCTTTCCGCCACCCAGAAGCTTATCCTCCAATTCGCTTCCGTCGGCGCCTATCTCTTCTGTAACGCCTATTTCTGCGGATACGATACGGTCATAGACTTCCCGTGGGGCGCTTCCGTCGATTTCGGGATATTCTATTATATCGTAATGCTTCTCGCGATAACCTATATAATCAACTGCGCCAACCTTACCGACGGTATCGACGGCCTCGCGGGCAGCATCGCGCTTCTTATCTGTATCACCTTTACGGTCTTCGGAATGAAGAACGGTTCTTTCGTCTTCTCGGCGCCCGCCTCCGCTTTCGCGGGTGCGCTGCACGCCTTCCTTATCTTCAACTTCCACCCCGCCAAAATATTTATGGGCGATACAGGCTCACTCTTCATCGGCGGCTTCGCCGTCGGTCTCGTGATGCTCACGAACTGCGAATTTCTCCTTCTCCCTATATCTCTTATCTGGATAATCGAGGGCGTCTCCGTCGTCCTTCAGGTGCTCTCCTTCAAGCTTACGGGCAAAAGAATATTCAAAATGGCGCCTATCCACCACCATTTCGAAAAATGCTCGTGGAGCGAAGTGAAAATAGTCCTCGTCTTCTCCCTCGTTACCGCGATCTTCTGCGGTCTTACTTATTGGCTTCTTACTTTATAATATAACCATCCGTTTCCAAAAGGGTAACCGTTATGCAGGAACAGACCGAAAACGTCGGCGTCGTCGCTTCTTCGGAAGTCGGCGTTACCAAAAAAACGTCCGATAAAGAAAAAACCAAAATAAAATACCGCATAATCGGCGAGATAGACCGCCCTCTGCTCATCGTCATCATCGCTCTCGTCTGCATCGGCTCGGTCATGGTCTTCTCCGCGTCCTACGCCGTTGCCGAAACGCGTTTCGGCGATTCCTATTATTTTGCCCGCAAACAGATACGCTGGGTAATAATAGGTCTTATCGTCATGGGCGTTATCGCCAAGCTCTTTTCCTATAAGATATTAAAAGGCACCCTCGCCTATATCTTCTATTTCTTCACTCTGATACTTAATATCATCGTGCCTTTCTTCGGCGTTACGAAAAACGGCGCTACCCGCTGGTTCAATATCTTCGGCGTCGAATTCCAGCCGTCCGAGCTTCTGAAATTCGCCCTCGTTCTCGCTATGGCGACGTTTATATCAAATAACGCCAAGCAGATAAAGGATTTCAAAAAAGGTACGCTTCGCCTGATAGGGCTTGCGATCCCCGCGGCTTTCGCTACCTTTATACAGAACCACCTTTCCGCGACGATAATCGTTATCGCGCTCGTCTTTATAATGCTCTGGCTCTCGGGCACAAAAGCTTCCTACCTGCTTATCGCCATCGCCGCGCTTGCCGTTTTGGGCGTGCTGATGTTCACGGCAGGCCGCCCGATACTCGAAAAATTCGTTCCGCAGGTTTTCGACAGACTCGAAGTCTGGCAGGACCCCTTCTCCTATATGAGCTACGAATCCGGCGGCAAAGGCTGGCAGCCCGCCCAGTCGCTCTACGCCATAAGCTCCGGCGGTTTCTGGGGCTTGGGCTTGGGACAAAGCAACCAGAAGCACGGCTATCTCCCCGAGCCGCAGAACGACTATATCTTCGCGATTTTAGCCGAAGAGCTCGGCCTGTTCGGCGTAATATGCGTCATCTGCCTCTTCGCCTACCTCGCCTACCGCGGCTTCCGCGTTTCCAAAAACGCGCCCGACCGCTTCTCCTCGCTTCTTTCCTTCGGTATAATCGCCCACGTTACGATGCAGGCTATCCTTAACCTCGCCGTCGTTACGAACACCATACCCAGTACGGGCATCAGCCTTCCGTTCTTCTCCTACGGCGGCACCTCTCTCGTTATGCTGCTTGCCGAAATGGGCGTCGTGCTCTCAATCTCCCGTTATTCCTTCGTCGAGCAGGGATAATCTTCTGAAAGGCGTGATTTTATGAAAATGATATTCTGCGGAGGCGGCACAAGCGGCCACGTCAACCCCGCGTTAAATATAGCCGCGACAGTCAAAAAGCGCGTCCCCGACGCCGAAATAATGTTTATCGGCACCAAACACGGCATCGAAAGCACGTTAGTTCCCAAATCCGGCTACCCGATAGAGTTCGTCGAGGTCGAGGGCTTTTCGCGTAAGTTAAGCTTTAAGAACATTAAAACCGCTTACCACGCAATAACCTCCGTTCATGCCGCGAAAAAGATAATAAAAAAATTCAAACCCGACTGCGTCGTCGGAACGGGCGGCTACGTAAGCTGGCCTACCGTCAAAGCCGCCGCGAAGCTCGGCATACCTACCCTTATCCACGAACAGAACGCTTTCCCCGGCGTAACGACGAAAATGCTTTCCCGCTACGTCGATAAGATCTGTATCTCCTTCGACGGAAGCGAAAAATTCTTCGACGATAAGGTCAAAAACAAACTCGTTCTCACTGGCAATCCCACGATAGTCGACGATATGTCCCGCGAGGAAGCGCGAAAGATACTCGGTATCTCCGAGACCGAGCCCTATATCCTCTCCTACGGCGGCAGTATGGGCGCCGATAAGGTCAACGAGCTCGTTTTCTCGCTTATCGAATCCTATTCCGCACCCGAAAATATCCGTCATACCCACGCTATCGGGCGCGTCGGCTTCGAAAAATTCGATGCGATAGCCAAAGAAAAAGACTTTTATTCCCATAAAAATCTCGAAATATCCGAATATATCTACGATATGCCTATCCGTCAGGCGGCCGCCGACGTCATAATCTGCCGCGCAGGCGCGATGACGCTTTCCGAGCTCGCCGTCCGCGGTAGAGCCGCGATATTCATTCCCAGTCCTCACGTTACCGAGGACCACCAGTATAAAAACGCACGCCTATTCGCCGACGCGGGTGCCGCCTACGTCTTCCGCGAGAGCGAAATCGACGGCAAGCTCCTCGCCGATACGGTAAAAGAACTCGTCAATAACCCCAATAAACGCCGCCGTATCGAAGAGAGCATCAAAAAATTCGCGATGCCCGATTCCGTCGATATGATAGTCGATAACGTATTTTCCGTAATGGGAA
>JAZUJV010000153.1:0-2779 GCA_045642945.1 Eubacteriales bacterium
GGTATCGGCGGCGGTCAGGGCTGTTGTATAGGCAATATCACGTTCTACGGCGGAACAACGCACGCTTACGGCGGTATGCTTTTTGAAGGATATAACGCGGACGGTGTCGACTGGGGCTGGTTCGACTGTGAGAACGACGAAAGCTACTACGTTGAGTCCCGTCCCGTAAACAACGGCAGCTTTGAAGTCATAAAAGGCGTAGTTTATTCAAACGACAGGCTTCTTCCCGAAAAACATTTTCATACGGTAGTCGAGATCCCCGCATGCGAGCCGACCTGTACCGAAGACGGTTTGGCAAAAACGATGTACGTATGCCAGGGTGAGGACAGCTGCGGCAGATATTTCTGGGACGCCCAAGGCACTATCGGAATAATTCCCGGTGATTACGATGATAATATTCTTCACGCGCCCGGACACGATTTTCAAGATATAACCGATAACGGCGACGGTACACATACGCTCGTATGCGCACGCTGCCACGAAGTCGTTACCGAGAAACATACGTGGACGTTCTATGATTCAAATTACCACGTATGCGAGGCATGTGATGCATACGAACAGCACGTCGACGCAAATAAAGACGGTAAATGCGACGCCTGCAGCGAGACTATAACCGAATATTGCGAGTATAACGAGTCGTTAAAAGCTTTTGAATTAAAAGGCATCGCGATAAATTCCCTTAATGTCGTTACTGCTAAGACGCGCGAAATGAAACACGACGAGGGCGAAGGATGGTATGTAGTCACCCATAACGTCAGCATTTCGTCCCGCGTCACAGTCGTCGGACACGTGAATCTTATTCTCTGCAACGGCGTAACTTTCTACGCCCTCGGCGGTATAGGTCTTTCTAAAGACAGCTCCATTACGATATACGCTCAGACGACAGATACGTCAAAAATGGGCAAAATATATTCCGACCTTTCCGCCACCACTTCTTGCGGCGGATGTGCCGCGATAGGCGGCGGTTTCGTCAATTCAGCCAAGTTCAAATGCGGCGATATCACGATAAACGGCGGCATAATCACCGTTAACGGCGGCGCATATGCTCCCGGTATCGGTGCCGGAAAAGGATTCCCCTGCGGCAACATCACGATAAACGGCGGTATAATTAAATCTAATACCATTAAGAGAAGAAACAACACCTCCGCAATAGGCGGTTCTGAAAGCGCTTCCTGCGGCAACATCACGATAAACGGCGGTACGGTAACGGCTAACGTCGGTTACTACGGCGCCGCTATCGGCGCGGGCGCCGGCGGTCCCTGCGGAGATATCACGATAAACGGCGGTAACGTTACCGCAAGCGGAAATACCGGTGTTGCCGACACTGCAAAACCCAACGCCGGCATCGGAACTTCCTCCAACGCTTCCTGCGGCAATATCACGATAAACGGCGGCACGGTCAAAGCAACGGCTACCAGCACGGGCGGAGCAGGAATCGGAAGCTGCGCCGGCGGCGTGGCAACCGGACCGCTCGACGAATACCGTGATTACAGAACCAGATGCGGAGATATCACGATAAACGGCGGTACGGTTACGGCAAAAGGCGGTTACCGTGCGGCAGGTATCGGTACTGGATGTATAAACTTCTGCGGCGCGATCACGATAAACGGCGGCACCGTTACCGCTACCGGCGGTGATTTAGGTCCCGCGATCGGAGCAGGACAAGGCAGCGTTTTAGGTACACAGACCAAAACCGTTGACCAAGAAGGGAAAGTAAGTTATCCGAGAACCTACGCCGATATCACCATCACCGGCGGTGTCGTAAAAGCCCAAGGCGGCAGAAGCGCGACGGCGATAGGTACCGGTTATCGCGGAGAGCTCGGCAAAATTATCATCACCGGCGGTTATATCGAAGCCGTTGCGGGCGATATGGAAAACGCCGCGGCTATCGGCAACTGTTCCGGCGGCGAAGGTATGTACGGAACCGTACTTAACGAAATCAACATCAGCGGCGGATACGTCAGAGCAAACTCGAATTGGAGAACTCCCATCGGCAGAGGCAACCCCGACGGACTTCCTTCAAACGTTAACGTTATTATAGACGAAAGTCTTACCTCAGTCCTTGAAAACAACTGGCATTACGTCGGTTTCAACATAATCGAGGAAACCGAGCCGGATTGCGTTAACAACGGTAATTTAAGAGCTATAGAAAATCCGCTTGAATCGAAATATTACAGCGACTTCAGCTTCGTTTCGGGAAAACTTATCGGTAACGCCGATAAGCTCGCGAAATGGCTCGCTACTCCGACTGCCGAAGGCGGCGGTATGATGCCCGCCAAAGGACATAGCTGGAAAGATATGTACGACGGCACGCATAAATGTTCGGTCTGCGAAGCGGTTGAGAATCATTACGATAACGACTTCAACGGTTGCTGCGACAGCTGTAACGCTTACGTCGGCTCGAAGATAGTCGTATCACTCGGCGCGAAAATAAAAACCGAAACGTCTTCTCTGAGACTCGGTGCTACGTATAACGGAAAGCTTCTCGAAAGATCCGAAAGGGAAGCCGTGAAGGATATGGGAACGATCTTCTATCCGTCTCACCTTCTCGGCGACGATATCCTCGATCTTAATAATGCGAACGCGGTTCGTATGAGCGCGACGGCTATCGAAGAATTTGAAGAAGACAAGGTGTTTGCCGACTACGAAACGTTCACGTTCTACGTAACAATCGTAGGTATTCCCGAAAACGGTTGGAATACGAAAATTGCGTTCCGCCCGTTCATCATACTCGGCGACGGGACTATCGAATACGGCGAAGTTATGGAAAGATGCTATA
>JAZUJV010000154.1:0-2707 GCA_045642945.1 Eubacteriales bacterium
ACCGTATCTTCTCAATGCAAATATATCATCAGTTACGCGAGCAATTACGCTTCGTCGTTTGATAAGCCGATGAATTCCGAAAATACGGCGATCACCGTCGGCAACGCGCAATTCCGCGATTACCTTTCCGCTTACAATGCCGTTTGCTCTTATTACAGCTGCAGCAGAATATCCGGCAACAACGTTTTAAGATTCGGTCTCGGCGGAAGCATAGAGTCGGTATTCGCGCGTATTCTCGGCTATTTTGACGCTATGGTCAGTTTGAAGACGATACCCGTAACAGTCTGCTTCACAAAAGAAGAAAACTGCAGCGTCGCGGTAATAAGGCCCACCGTTACGGACGGTGATTATCTCTATTTCCTTCGTGTGCGCTGCACTCCCGACGGAATTCCCGATAAGGCGCATCACGGTCAGCTCAACTATTATATTACCGATAGAAAGAAAAGCGGTATAATCAAAAACGTTCTCCCCGTAAGAGAGAACGTTGATCGCATCATTGCGCGTTTATGTACCGATGAGCTTAAATACGTTTCGCTCGCCGATATTCCCGCCGACTCGTTCGGTATTATCGTCAGCGTCGGAAGGGGAGAGTCGGTAAACGGTATCAAACTCGGTTATTTCACATATAACGAGTGATATCACATATACCGTCGAGAATTATATCGGGAGCGTTGCTTTCGTTTACGTCTTCGAGCTTCGTTTCGCCGGTAAGAACGAGGACCGAATTTATGCCGTTGTTCTTTCCGAGCGCGATATCGGTATAGATTCTGTCTCCGACGATAGCGGTTTCTTCGAAAGGTACGCCGAACAGTTCGTAAATCATATCCGCCGTTTCTTTATACGGCTTGCCGAAATATTTGGGTTGTACGCCGGTAGAAGCGGTAACGAGAGCGGCTATGGCGCCGCTGTCGGGTATAAAACCCGTTTCGGTAGGGCAGTTGAAGTCGGGATGAGTGCAAAGGAACTCCGCACCGTTTCTTATAAGGTCGCAGGCGATAACGAGTTTTTCGTAAGTGAGCGTCGTGTCAAATGACGTTACGACGATATCGGATTTTTCCGAAAACTCTATTCCGGCACTCTTAAACGATTCTTCGAGAGCCGGAGTGCCTACGAGATAAACGGATTTGCCCGGTCTGTGTCTTTTAAGAAATTCTATCGTTACGTCGCCGGCGGTAACCACGTCGCTTCTTACCGCGCCGAATCCGAGACGTTCGAGCTTCTCGACATAGTTGTTCGGATTTTTTGAGGCGTTGTTGGTAAAGAAAATTACTTTTCTGCCGCTTTTTCTCGCGGTATGGACAAATTCTACCGCGCCGGGAAGAACCTTGTCGCCGAGATATATAGTTCCGTCCATATCGAGTACGAACAGTTTGATTTTAGAAAGCTCGCTTTTTTCCATTGTGTTTCCTTTCGCTGCGATGTTTCGCGAAAACAGTATAACATAAATATACGAATTTGCAATAGGGGTGTTGAAATGAGCGGAAAATATTGTATCGCCGTAGATCTTGAAGGCGTCGCCTGCGCGGTAGGCGCTTACGGCAAAGGACTTGCCGAAGACAACAAAAACTATGCGTACGCCGCAAAGCAGGGCACCAGAGAGGCCAATGCCGCCGCCAGAGCCTTGTTTGACAATGGCGCAGAAAGAGTTATCGTATGGGATTGCCACGGAACGGGCGTAAACCTTGACTATGACCTTCTCGACAAAAGATGCGAAATCGCCATGGGTGCAGGAAGCAGGATCAGGTTTCCTGGAGTTGACGAAAGTTTTGACGGTGTCGTGTTTATAGGATACCATGCTTACGACGCGCCCAAAGCAACGCTGGCGCACGTCTATTCGTCCGCAACGTTCCGCAGGCACGCGATCAACGGTACGGACGTCGGAGAATTACAGATAGACGCGGCGATAGCGGGAAAAAGAAACGTCAAGACGCTTTTCGTTTCATCGGACGACGTATGCGTATCACAGGCGGTAAAAACGTTTCCTTGGGCAAAAACCGTCGTAACGAAGCAAGCGCTTGCATGGAACAGCTGTATCAGCAAGCATCCTGAAAAGGTTTGCGAAGAAATATATAACGGAGTATCCGAAGCGGTCGTTAACATAGCGGATACGAAACCGTACATAATAAAAACTCCGTTTGAACTTGAAGTAAGTTATAAAAGAATCGAATATGCCCAGGGCTGCAATTTAAAAAATCCCGACGGAACGCCTTTCGAATGGGTGGACGCTTATACCCGCCGCGGCACGCTTAACGACCCCGAGGATTATTTCCTCTATTGATATGGAGGGTATGGATAAGAAGGCGTTTAAGGCGAAGCTTAAACGTCAGAGAAATGACAATTTAAGACCTTTACGCGTCGTTAAATACTTGGAATTTCCGTATATTTTAAAGGATAGCCCAGTCGAAGTCGAAGAAGGGTATATCGTTACCGATAAAGATACCGGAGATATCTTCGCTTCGTTTATATTTAAAAACGTTTCCGAAAAGTATATTTCTGCTTTGAATATCAAGATTGCTTGCTATTACAAACAGAATATTCCGTATGAATACGTAGACTTTTCGTATAACGCAAAAGACCTTACTTTCGGGCAGATAAAAAAAGATAACGTTGAATATAAAATGAAAATCTGCAACGCCCGAGATTCTGTATATTCCGGTGAATCGTTTGGCAGTTTGGTCCTGATTAAGATCCCCGAAACGTATTTTAC
>JAZUJV010000155.1:0-4301 GCA_045642945.1 Eubacteriales bacterium
GGTCGTGGGTTCAAGTCCTACTGCCCCTGCCAAAACAAAAGCACTTGCGTTCGCAAGTGCTTTTGTTTTGGAATGAAGCGCACCTCAGTGCGCTTCGCTTCATACGAGCTTTGCTCGTGCTTCATGGTGGCTTTGCCGCCGCTTCATTGACAAAACCTCGCATTTATGTTATACTTCATTCGAAAAGGTGACTGGTCAAATGATATTATCAAGATACGATTTTTATGATATTCACTCGATTATCGTGGCTATCCGTTTTAAGCCGCAGGAGAAATGTAATGCCGAGCTGATTCAATCTGCGATTGACGTCCTATCCGCTTCGCAAATCGGGAATGAAATCGAGGACAATGTCATCCGCAAAAAGATTCGGACAATTGAGTCTCTTGATCGTGAATTGTTCGGCTTTGCGTTTGTGGATAACGTATATACTTACGGAATTCATTTTATCAAAGACGATTTTCCGTATTTGTTCTTAAAAAACGCATTTAAGAAACTTTTGAAATGTGTTGTGGAAAATGATCAAAAGCAAGTGTATTGCCTTGCTGACGCGCTCCACAATATTCCGATACTTTTTGCAGATAACTGCAAAAATTTCAAAAGGACTGCAAAACTTGAGTTCGCAGAATATAACCGAATTTACAAAACAGACTTATTGAAAGAACTCTCAAAATTATAACTGTTTCTTTTAAGAAAACTCGGATATTTACGCCAAATACCCCTTGTGCTATTCCGTAGTACAATCACAGAAAAAAGACTTGTCGAAAGACAAGTCTTTTTTCAATGAAGCGCACCTCAGTTGTGCTTCGCTTCATACGAGCTTTGCTCGTGCTTCATGGCGGCTTCGCCGCCGCTTCATGTTTGCGAAGCAAACGCCTTATTTATTCTAACGCTTTTTCGTTACTTTACATTTGATTTTATGGGATTATTATTGACTATTTTTTATATCAATGATATTCTATCATTTGAAGGAATAACAAATTTCCAAATAGAAAGGTAGATGCATCGTGTCGGTAAAGTGCTTGGTGATATACAATGAATACTAACAATCTTCACGAACTTATAGACAGATACGAAAGCAATTATGCCTTGTTTAACGATTCCGAACACGACGAGGTTTTCAAATGGCGTGCGGTACGTCATTTCCGCTCCGTTTGGCTTTCCGCGGAAAAATTCCCCGATTTTGCTTCTCTTTTTAAAGAGGCAAAAAAGGAATGCTCGGTGCTTATCGACAACGCGCAGGTATCTCCTACTAACGGGATCGTCAAACTTGCGGAAAAATATCCGGAAACTGTCGAAAATCTGTTCCGAAAAGTGCTGTTTGCCCCCGACGGCGGCGATATCGATTTGAAACAAGACCATATGGACACTTTCCTTGATGAAATAGAAAAGCTCAGACAGAAGGAATTTCCGCGCTTTTATAAATACAAACAGGAGCGCCACGCCGCGTCTTGTTATATGTCGTTAGTCGACCCCGAGCATAACTATATATACCGATACAGCGAAGCCGAAGAGTTTGCGGATAATATCGAATTCGGCTTGGATATCGGCTCGGGAGAAAATTTTAAATTAAAAAACTATTATGCACTCTGCGATTTGATCGTCGACGCGCTGAAAGAACACGAATCTTTAATCAAAAAGTATCGTGAACTGATATACAGCGGCGATTATTACCCCGACGAGAGCCTTCATCTGCTTGCTTTCGATTTTATGTACTGCTGCCGCTGTTACAATCTATTTAACGGTCTGACTCATATATCTAAAAAAGAAAGCGTCAGATCCTATAAAATCGAACAGCTCCGTGCGCAGGAAACCGCCGAGCGCAAGAAAAAAATTGACGGTTTGGAGCAGGAAATCAGAAGCTTGCAATTAAGCATCGAGCCGTATAAAGATATATCCTTGCTTGACGTCGAGGTAAGCCACCAAACTTATGGGGTAGGGACGGTAGTAAAACAAGACGTTAATAAAATTTCCGTCCGTTTCGCCGATACCGAAAAATCCTTCAAAATCCATAAAACGTGCGTAATGCGTCCGACCTTCGAAAACGATGCCGAAACCGTCGAGGCGTTTACGGTTTATGCGGACACTCTGGATAAAATCGAAAGCTTAAAACGTCAACTGAATTCTTTAACCGAAAACTAAAGGTGCAACCATGAAACTAATTAAAAAAATCTTCTCCTCTCTCGAAATCGGCAAAAAAGAAAAAATGTCCGGCGTGTTCATAATCGTCGCCATACTCTCCGTCGTCTCTCTGCTGATAAGCAACGTCGTCGCCAATAAGAGCGTCGAGCTTTTCGGCTGGACGGTCGCGGGGCAAAAGCTTTCTATCGCCGCGTCCTTCGTCGTTTTCCCGTTCACCTATATCGTTTCCGATATTTTCTCCGAGGTCTACGGCTACGCGTGGAGCCGAAAAATAAGCTGGATCGCCCTTTTCGCGAACGTCTTTATGATTCTTTGCTTTAAAATCGTTACCGTTATGCCCGGCATGGATTCCGCCACGTCCGAAGCTTTCGCGATAGTCTGCGATTCGACCCCGGGTATCGTCTTCGCCTCGCTGACAGCCTTTATGATAGGCGACCTGCTGAATGACCTCGTCTTCGCGAAGATGAAATCACGCGATAAAAGCGGAAAAGTCGTCTCCTTCGCGTTTCGAAGCATCCTCTCCTCGCTCTGCGGCGAAATAGTCGACTGCCTCGTCTTTCTGCCGATGCTCTACTATTTCATCGACGGCTACGGAACGATAATCACGAACGTCTTCCAGCTTCTCGCGATAATCCTTATCCAAGCCCTTTTGAAAACCGCCGTCGAGCTCGTCCTCTGCCCCCTTTCCGTTCTTGTGATAGGGAAGATAAAACGTTACGAAGAAACAAATAAATAAAAACTCGGAGGAACAAAAATGTCTAAAATTTTAGTCGCATACTTTTCCGCAAGCGGCAAAACCGCCAAGGTCGCGAACAAACTCGCCGAAGCGATAAGCGCCGATATCTATGAGATAAAACCCGAGGTAAAATATACCAAAGCCGACCTCAACTGGATGAACAGAAAGTCCCGCAGCAGCGTCGAAATGAACGATAAATCCATCCGCCCCGCGATGATAAAAGGCGATATCGACGTTTCGGACTACGATAAAATCTGCCTCGGCTTCCCGATATGGTGGTACGTCGCCCCGACGATAATAAATACTTTCCTTGAAGCCTACGACTTCGCGGGCAAAAAAATAATCCTCTTCGCCACCGCCGGCAGCAGCGGCTTCGGCAATACTCTGCCGGAGCTCAAACCCTCCGCCGGAGACTCCGAATTCACCGAGACCAAAGTCGTTACGGGTATCCTGACCGAATCGAAAATCGAAAAACTCATCGAACTTGTCAAAACCACACTCTGAAATTAAAAACGCTTCGAAAGAAGCTTTTTTTCTTGTAATCCTCTTTCGTTTGTGCTAATATAAAACGAAAGAAAGAAGGCGTCTTATGTTCAGGCCGATATGTATAAATCTCCGCGACGATTTTAAAATTTCCTATCCCGAAACGCTTAAAGTAATCAAAAAATCGGGCTTCGACGGCTTTTTCGCCGCCTACGAAAAGGAATTTTTAGAAGAAATCCATAAAACCGCGAAATCCGAAAACCTTAAATTTTCTTCGATCCACGGCCCCTGCTTCTCAATATGCGACGTGATGTGGAAAGAAGATAAAGAAAAAGCGCTTGAAGCTTATAAAAAGCTCCTCGAATGCCTTACCGACTGCGCCCGCTACGAAGTCCCGATAATGGTTTCCCACGTCTACGTCGGCGACTATAATATCGTCGGCATCCCGTCGGACAGCGGTTTGGAGCTTTACGCCAAGCTCGTCTGCGACGCCGAAAAATTGGGCGTAAAAATCGCCTTCGAGAACACCGAGGGCGAGGAATATTTAAAAGCCGTCATCGACAATATAAAGTCCCCTTATTCGGGATTTTGCTGGGACTGCGGCCACGAGATATGCTATAACGGTATGCGCGATCTTCTCTCCCTCTACGGCGAAAACCTGCTTTATACCCACCTGAACGATAACTACGGGCTCGACACCGAAAGCGGGCTTATCGACTGCACCGTCGACCGCCACCTGCTGCCCTTCGACGGCATCGCCGATTGGAAATCTATCGTCGAAAGACTTAAAAAGAAAAACTACCAAGGCGACCTGACCTTCGAGCTAAAACCCTTCAACACCGATAGATATAACTTCAAAACCGCCGAAGAATATTTCAAAGAAGCCTACCGCCGCGCCCGCGCCGTCGCCGATATGCTTTAAAACGAAAGGGAAATGACTATG
>JAZUJV010000156.1:0-2888 GCA_045642945.1 Eubacteriales bacterium
GGGTCGCCGCGGAAGGTGAATTTTTTGTTCGGAACGGGAGCGCCGCGGCGGGAGAGCGTGAATTCGTTGTTGCCCATGGTTATATCGGCATCGCGCATTATCTCCAAGACCTTTTTATCAACTATGCCGTCGACGCCTTTATTACGGTTATTATACGCGATTATGACGCTTTGGTGGTCGGCGAAGCTTATATCGCCGACGAAGACGAGCTCGACATTTCCGTCGTCGCTGTCCGGCATAAGTTTTACTCTCGCGTTTTCGCCTTCGAGCAGAAGATCGAGCGCGTTTTCGGTATATCCAATTATTGAATAGATATTACCGGAATCGACGACGCCTTCGGAAAGAGCGGAAGAAAGCTTCATGACCGTTTCCTCGCCGAAAAGCTCTTTGAATTTTTCGATAGATTCGTCGTCAAAGCCAAGGGCAAAGGAGGTTTTTAAATTCTTTATATTCTCTTTTAGTGCTTTTACCGACAAGGTGTATTCGTCGATATCCTCGGGTTTATCGAGCGCTTCGGGCTCGGAAATTTCTGAAACCTCGGGCAGAGAAACGGGTTCGGAAATCACGCTTTCTTCGGTCTCGGATGACTCGGACGGAGTTTTATCGATTTTTAAAGTTACGAGTATCGCGACGCAGACGACAGCGGCGAGCATAAGGCAGCATATCGCGACGATTATGGATTTATTTGACGAATTCTTTTTATTTTTGTTTTTGTTTTTCACGGTGTTCCCCTTGGCGTTTTTCGTATTTATCAAGTTATTTTATACCATTTCGCGGGTAAAGTCAACAATTAACGGCGGAATATAATATATAAGTATATTATCAGTTTAAAAATAGCCGCGATATATTGACTTTTTTGCGAAATTTGATATACTGTATATAATTAACGAAAGATATGGAGCAAACAGATGGGAAAAGCAAAAACGATATGCTTTGCCAATCAGAAAGGCGGAGTCGGAAAAACCACCTGCGCGCTTAACGTGGCGGCTTGTCTGGCACGCAGCGGCAGGAAAGTGCTTTTCGTTGATTCGGACCCGCAGGGCAACGCCACAAGCGGTATCGGCATCAAAAAGCGCAATATTTCCGGAAGCGTTTACGACCTTCTTATAGGCAGGATGCGCTGGGACGAAGCGGTGGTTTCATCCTCGGTGCAGGGACTTTCCGTCATACCGTCAAGTATAAATCTCGTCGGCGCGGAGCTTGAGCTCGTTGACGAGGAAGACAGAGAAAAAAGACTTAAAAACGCGCTTGAGAGCGCGGCAGACGAATTCGACTACATTATCATAGACTGCCCTCCCTCGCTCGGGCTTTTGACGATAAATTCGCTTACGGCGGCAAAATACGTTATTATCCCCGTGCTTTGCGAATATTACTCGCTCGAGGGGCTTTCGCAGCTTACGATAACGATAAAGCAGATAAAAAAGCTTTATAATCCCGACATAGAATTACTCGGCGTACTTATAAATATGTTCGACGGCCGGCTTAACCTTACGGTAGCAGTGCTTGAAGAAATCAAAAAGTATTTCGCGGACAAGATTTTCAGAACGCCCATACCGAGAAGCGTCAAAATAAGCGAAGCGCCGAGCCACGGCATGCCGATAACCGAATACGACAGAAACGGAAAAGGCGCGACGGCATACGCGATGGTTACGAAAGAGCTTATCGACAGATGCGAGAAATAACGGAGGTATAAATGGGAAAAAAAGGGTTAGGCAGAGGACTTGACGCGCTTCTGTTCGACAACGCGATAGAAGAAAAAGAAACAAGCGGCGTTATGATGCTTAAGATCTCGGACGTTGAGCCGAACAGAGAGCAGGCAAGAAAAAGGTTTGACGAAACCGCGCTTTCGGAGCTTGCGGACTCGATAAGCACTCACGGCGTTTTGCAGCCGATAACCGTAAGAAAAAAAGCGAACGGATACTTTGAGATAATCGCGGGCGAACGCAGATGGCGCGCGAGCAAGATGGCGGGGCTTTCGGAAATACCCGCGCTCGTAAAAGAAGTCGACGACTCGACGGCGGCGGAGCTTTCGCTTATAGAAAACCTTCAGCGCGAGGACTTGAACGCCGCGGAAGAAGCACGCGGATACCGCGATCTGATGCAGAAATTCGGACTTACGCAGGAAGAAGCGGCGGAAAAGGTGGGAAAATCCCGCACGGCTGTCGCGAACATTTTAAGAATTTTAAAGCTTCCGAAGAGCGTTTTACAGATGGTCGAGGACGACTCGATAAGCTATGGACACGCGAGAGCGCTTTTGCCGCTTGAACAGTATTTCGACGACGACGAAATAAAGAAATACGCCGATACGATAGTGGCAAGCGAGCTTTCGGTGAGACAGACCGAGCAGATGGTAAAGCTTGCGACGGAGGGCGGAAAGAAAGAAGTTAATCAGCAGTCGCTCGTCAGCCGCGCATACTACAAAAAGCTTGAAAGCGATATGAGCGACGCGCTCGGAAGAAAAGCGAGCATCCGCCGTACCGCCGACGGAAAAGGCAAGCTTTCGGTTTCGTTTACCGGAAACGAAGACTTGGAAGAGCTTATAAAGCTTTTATGCGGCAAAGATTTTTTTGAAAACAACAAATAAAGAATAAGAAAATAAACTTAGGAGATATAAAAAATGCTTGACATTAAGTTCGTTCGCGAAAACCCCGACATTGTTCGCGAAAACATCAAAAAGAAATTCCAGGACGACAAGCTTCCGCTCGTTGACGAAGTTATCGCTCTCGACAAACGCAACAGAGAGATAAAAGTCGAGGTCGAGGCTTTACGCGCAGAGAGAAACAAGGCTTCGAAGCAGATAGGCGCTCTTATGGCCCAGGGCAAAAAGGACGAGGCCGAAGAAGTCAAACGCCGCGTTGCCGAGGACGGCAGCAGAATAGACGAGCTTT
>JAZUJV010000157.1:0-1931 GCA_045642945.1 Eubacteriales bacterium
CGAACGGAATTTTATCGTATTCGCTGCGCGAAGCGGCGCGTCGGGGACGCCGCGCCCTACATTTGGGATATCAGGTATCAAAGTATAACGAAAATACACTCGCGAAGCGTACTGAATGCTGAAAGCTTTTAGTTATCGTATTCCGTGCCTAAGAGGGCGGCGCCGAGGAGGCCGCCGTTACCGTCGAAGGCGGTGATACGGATAGGGCAATCTTTTAAAACGTAAGGCTCGATAAGTTCAAGCAGCGTATCGCCCTCTTTGGCTATGCCGCCGGAGAGGACGAGGACCTCGGGCTGGAAGATATGGATTATACTGTTTAAGCCGACGCAGAGCTTTTGGGCGTATTCGTCAAGCAGCGCTTTTGCCACCTCGCAGCCGTCTTTTGCGGCGTCGAACGCGACGAAGCCGCGGCAGCCCTCTTTTTCGACGAGCTGGGCGAGGATGCTTTCGGGGTAGTTATTCGCGTAGTTTTCGGTAAGCTTTAAAAGCGCGGAGGCGGAGGCGTATTGCTCGAAGCAGCCGTGGAGCGAGCATTCGCATTGATCGCCGCCCATATCTATTACCATGTGTCCGAGCTCGCCGGCACGGTTATTATGCCCGCGGTAAATCTTTTTATCAATAAGTATCGCGCCGCCGATCCCCGTGCCGATAGTAACGATTATCGCGTCGGAAGCGCCTTTGCAGGAGCCCGCGGCGTACTCGCCTATCATAGCGCAGGAGGCGTCGTTGTCGATATAGGTGGGAAGATTCAGCGCTTTTTGTATCGGCTCGACGAGCTTATAGTTACGGAACGGGAGGTGTCCGGAGACGATGACCATTCCCCTTTTCCTGTCGATCCTGCCCGCGCAGCCGACGCCGACGGAGGAAATATCGTATTTTTCTTTATAGTGCATACATTGTTCGATGATTTTTTCGGTTACGCCGTCGGGGGTGCATTTCTCGCCCGTGGGTATTTTTGTCATTTCGACTATCGAAAAATCATCGTCTACGACGCCGAGCTTGACGCTCGTGCCGCCGATATCCACACCGATTTTCATATTACTCTTTCGCCTCCGACGAAGACGGCTTTTATGTTAAGCTCTTTATCGCAGACTATCAGATCGGCGTATCTGCCCTCGCGAAGCGAGCCGTATTCGGATTCTATTCCGAGCGCTTTGGCGGGGTTTAATGAGCCCATTACCGAGACTTCCTCGAGCGGGACGCCGAATTTCAACAGGTTGCGCGCGCCGTAGGTCATCGGGACGCAGCTGCCCGCTATCCTGCCGTCGGCGTTACGGCAGACGCCGTCTTTTACGAAGCGTTTTCTGCCGTCGACGACGAATTCGCCGTCGCCCAAGCCCGACATAAAGCCGGTGTCGCTGATAAGCGTAACGTTTTCAAAACCCTTTAATTTAAGCACGAGCTTCATCGTGGGGGCGTCGAGGTGGACGAGGTCGCAAATCATCTCGCAGCAGACGTTTTCATCCGTAAGCACCGCGCCGAGCACTCCGCAGTCGCGGTGTGTCAGCGGTTTCATCGCGTTGAAGATATGCGTAGCGCGGGAAGCGCCCGCTTTTATGGCTTTATCGGCTTCCTCGAACGAGGAATCGGTATGGCCTATCGAGATATTCACGCCGTTTTCGACACATTTTTTTATCACTTCTTCGGCGTTTTCGCGCTCGGGAGCGAGAGTCATTATTTTTAAACTTCCGTCGCCCGCTTTTATAAGCTCTTCGGCGGAAGCGGCGTTACATTCGATATCGGGAGGATTCATCACACCGCTTTTCGCTTTCGAGACGAAGGGACCTTCAAGGTTTATCCCGAGCACGCGGGAGCCGAGCACTTCCCTTTTCATCTCGCGTAATATATTTTTTTCGGCGGCGACGCTCCTGTCTATCGGGAGGGCGCGGACTGTCGCGGCAAAACCGGTAACGCCGTTTTCGGCAAGGTAT
>JAZUJV010000158.1:0-4278 GCA_045642945.1 Eubacteriales bacterium
AATGCCTATCCACGTCCCGCCGACGGTCGCGTTTGCGAAAACACCGCCTTCGGTCTCCATAAAGCATTGCTGAACGAGCAGATAAAGATTGTTCGCGAGCAAAATCTTCTTCGAAAGCCCGACGATAACTCTCGCGAATCCTTCGATAGCGTCGTTTACCGAGGTGTGTCTGTCGTTTATCTCATCGGCTATCGTCTGATAACGTACTATAGGACCGGAAACGAGCTGCGGGAAGAGGGAAATATAAAGCAAAAGCTTTCCGTAGTTCTTTTGTACGGGCACCTTTTCCCAGTAAACGTCGACCATATAAGAAATTATCTGGAAGGTATAAAAACTTATACCGAGCATAAGCGTTATGCCCGTTTTCGGAATATCGACGCCGGGTATAAGGTTAATGTTTTCAATTATGAAATCGGTGTATTTGAATACGCCGAGCATCCCGATATTGAATATTAGCGAAAGGACAATAGCCAGCTTGCGCGTCTTCTGCGGGAACTTCGTATCCATAAGTCTCGCAAGAAAATAGTTCACGAGCGTTCCGGCGATGAGAAGCAATATTCTTACGGGCTCTCCCCACGCGTAGAAGATAAGTGAAAAGACGACTAATACTATATTTTTCGCCTTAATTCCGCGTGCTATAAAATAGCTTCCTATACACAGCGGAAGAAAAACGTACATAAACAGTAAATCCGCAAATAACATAAATATCTCCAAGTTTTCATTTGGATTTATTTTACCACAAATTGATAATCAAGTCAATAGCAACACAATATAATGTGTTAATTTTCGGCTGCGTCCTCGCTCTCCGACTTACGCGCTTTTCCCGATAAAATAAAGTTGAGCTCCGCGCCGAAAAACATGATATACATACATATATAAAGCCAGAGCATAAGCACGATTATCGCGGTAAGACTGCCGTATATGTTTGAGTAGTTGCTGAAATTGTCGACGAAGAACGAGAACAGTATCGAAAATGATACCCAGCCCGCGCTCGAAAGCACCGCCCCCGGCATCTGCTCTGTAAATTTTATCTTACAGCTCGGAAGCGATTTATAAACGAGCATAAAGAAAAGTATCAGCGCGACGAAACCGATAATAAACCGAAGCGATGAAATAATATATACAAGGCCTTTAAGCTCGGGGAAAGCGTCGTAGAACAATCCGCCGATATAATTGCCGAAAACCATCAGAAGCAGCGCGATGACGATTATCACAATAAACGCGAAGGTATAAAGCATCGCCGTCAGCCGAAGCAGAAAATAGTTACGTTCCTCTTTTATTTCGTTTACCGAGTTAAAGCCCGCTATTATCGAATATACTCCGCGTGATGCCGACCATAAGAGCGCCACCGCCGAAACGATAGTCAAAGAAAGCTTTCCTTCCGCCGTTATCTCGGGAAGATACGACGTAAGAAACTTACCGAAAACTCCCGATATATAATCCTTCGTACTCTCTATTATTTCTTCCGCGGAATATCCTATTCTGCTCATAAGCGAGAATAGAAGCATAATAAGCGGTATCAGCGAGAAAAACATAAAGAACGCCGTTTGCGCCGAATAAGCGCCGAGACGGCTCGCGTTGGATTTTCTTGTGAAGTATCTGATGCTTTTAATGAATTTTTCCACTTAAAAAATCCCTTCGAAAGCTAAATAATGTTTGACTTGAAAAGGTATTTATGATATGATATATTAAAATTTGACGGAGGTGATAAGGTGGTACGTCTCGAAAGCGATAAAACCAAAGAAGAGCTTATCTCTTCATGGGACGATAAAACGTCTCCTTCGCGTTTTGCGGGGAGCGACGAGACAATGGACCTTATCTTCACTTCCAAACGCAAAGGCGACAAGGTTACCCTCGTGCGCCGCGCCGCGAGCGTGCGCGACCCCTATTCCTGCGTTTTCCGCGGCAGGATAAGATCCAAAGACGGAAAAAGCGAAATAGTCGGCTGGTTCGGCAAAGCGCTGATAGATTATATCGCCACCGCTTTGATAATCGCGCTGTTATTCTACGTCAGATACGTTATTATTTCCCGCGGCGACAGCGGATATACTATAGGTATACTGCTGACTGCCGCTTTGCTCGGCGGTCTGTTCCTGCTTTACAACACCCGCGCCGCGAAGCGCAGATACGTTGATTTTATGTTTGAGATAACCGAAAAACCGCTGCCGATGTTTCTTTCGAGAAAAGAAATAAAGGAAGCGGAAGAGCGAGAGGGAAGTCAGAAATAAAGTTTCCCGAGCAATCCTTCGCGAAGCTCGCCGAAATCCTTTGCGACGTAAGTCGCGCCCGCCTCTTCGTGTTCTCCTTCTTTCGCCGTTCCGGTATATACACCAAAGCAGTCGATTCCCACGGTCTTCGCGCCGATGTCGTCGTATTTCATATCGCCGATCATCAAAGCTTCGCTTCGGCTGCTTTCTATGCCGAATCGCCTGAGCGCTTCTTCGATGACCTCGTGCTTCTTGCTTATCGTTTCTTCGGGGTTCGAGCCCGTAATGTATTCAAAATAATCCGCTATCCCGAAGTATTTAAGAATATTTACGGCGGACTGCTCGAGCTTCGACGTCGCTACGCCGAGAATATATCCCGCGTCCTTCAAATCTCGTAAAAGCGCGGGAACTTCGTCATAAACCCTCGATTCCTCGTTGCATTTTACCCTGTATCTTTCGCGGTATTTTTCTATCGCGATGACCGCTTCCTCGTTCGTAAGCCCGCAAATCTCGGTAAAAGAATAGGTAAGCGGCGGACCTAAAAACGGTTTAAGCTCCGAAAGCTCTTTCTTTATTCCGAAATATTCAAGCGAGTACTGCGCGGATTTCAAAACACCTTCGGCGGTGTCTATAAGCGTTCCGTCGAGGTCGAATAAGAGATACTTGTATTTCATAAATTTACCCTAAAAATATTTTTTATTATTATAACATAATATTAAATGTTTTTCAATCCGAAATTATTATTAAAACCCATATAAAGGAGCCCCAACAATGAAAAAAATCATCACCATCGGACGCCAGTTTGCTTCCGGCGGTTCCACCGTTGCGAGAAAGCTTTCCGAAATAACCGGAATCCCGTTTTACGATAAGGAATCTCTCGTAAAAATCTCCGAAAGCCACGGCATCGCCCGCGAAACGTTCGAAAAAGCCGACGAACAGGCTACCTCCAGTTTTCTCTATTCTCTCGCTATGTCGGGATACAGCGGAACGTCCGCTCACTTCGGCGCAAACGTCAATATAATCACCGACCAGGTATTCAATATCCAGTCTACCGAAATGAAGAAAATCGCCGAAGCGGGCGATTGCATCTTTATCGGCAGATGTGCCGACGATATCCTTTCCGAAGACTATAAGGTATTAAAAATATTCATTTACGCCACCATGGATTACCGTGCCGGAGTTTATACCAACCATCATCCCGAGGTCGAGGATTCCGCCGCGAGAAAGTTCATCGCGAAGATGGATAAGAAGCGCGCTTCCTATTACAGCTTCTACACCGGAAGATCCTGGGGCGACCCGAATAACTATCATCTCAATATCGACTCCAGCGCCCTCGGCACCGACGAAACCGCTTCTATCATCGCCGCCTTCGCCGATAAGTTCTTTAAAGACTGAATTTTATGCACTTATACTTTTGGGATGTGCTTCGGCACATCCTTTTTTATTGACAATTATATAGTATTGTGCTATAATTTTTTTGCCAAACAAAATCGAATCAAAATCGCCGGAGAGTATATGCGTTTTAAAATGATAAAACATGTACTCTCGTTTTTACATATACTTTTTCGGTTATGTAAAGATTTTGTTTGGCGACAATCCAGGCGGCGTTTTTATGCGTCAGCTTCGGTTAGCGCATTTTTTATTTATATTATGGAGGGTAACAATGAAAAAAGCAGCTTCTCTTCTCCTCGCGGCGGTGATGATTTTTGCCGTCGTCCCGCTTTCCGTCCTCCCCGCTTCGGCGGCGACCTATTCCGGCAAATGCGGTATTGATCTGACTTGGTATCTCAATACCGAAACCGGCGTGCTTACGATTTCCGGCGACGGCGGAATGTATGGTTATGATTATAACCATATCCCGTGGTATGCTTATTGCAAAGCGATAACGTCCGTGTCGTTTTCCGGCAATATAACGAGTATCGGCAGATATGCGTTCTACGGCTGTACCGGACTTACTTCGATAACCATTCCGTCAAGCGTAACGAGCATCGGCGAATACGCGTTCCGCGGCTGTACCGGACTTACAAGCATAACCGTCGAAAGCGGGAACCCGAAATATCATTCCGCCGGA
>JAZUJV010000159.1:0-6994 GCA_045642945.1 Eubacteriales bacterium
AAGATCGGGCACGGAAAGGCAAGCTTCGATAGCTTCCTGCTTCCCGCGTGCCTCTATGATCTCGGGATTTATCATCTCGTATCTGTCTTCGCCTATCTCGACGATGACTATTCTGCGAAGGATTCCCACCTGCGGCGCCGCAAGACCTATGCCCTCGGCTTTGACCAAAGTTTCGTGCATATCGTCGAGCAGCGTGCATATTCTCGGGGTGATCTCTTCGACTTTTCTGCTTGATTTGCGGAGCGTTTCGTCTCCTTCTTTTCTTATGTTCAAAAGTGCCATAATAGACTCCGTCAGATTATCGTCGGGTTGACGTCTATATCAAGATAAACTCCGTTCGGCGCCGCCGCCAGCCCCTCTGCGAGTATCTGTGAAAAGAAGCTTCTCGCCTCCGCGCCGTCGGAATATTTAACTATAATCCTCTGCCTGAATTTTCCTTTTATTTTGTATATCCCGTGCGGGAACGGCCCGAACTTCAAAAGCGTAAATTTGTTCGTAAGCTCGCCGTATGCCTTCATAAAGCTTAAATTAAAGCTCTGCGCGAATTTTTCGCAATTCTCTTCCGATGAAGACGAAACGCAAAATACCGCTATCGAACAGAACGGCGGGAACAAAACCGCTTTCCGAAGCTTTATTTCGCTTTCGAAAAAGCCCTCGTAATCCTGCTTCGCCGCGAGCCTTAAAACCTCGTTGTCGGGATTGTAGGTCTGTAAAATCGCCTTCCCGCGCTCTTTTCCTCTGCCCGCCCGTCCGACAAGCTGGGTAAGGAGCGAAAACGTTCGCTCTCCCGCGCGGAAATCGTCCATATACAAAGCGCCGTCGACGGATATCGCCGCCGCCAATTTCACCTTCGGAAAATCAAGCCCCTTCGAGACCATCTGTGTCCCGACGAGAATATCGCTTCTCCCTTCGGCAAAATCGCTCATGATCTTGTCGTGCGAGAATTTTCCGGTCGTCGTGTCGGAATCGAGCCTCGAAACGCTAAAGCCTTCGAAATCGTTTTCAAGTTCTTCCTCGAGCCTCTGCGTCCCGAAACCGCTGTAGCTTATCTTCGTGCCTCCGCATACCGGACATTTCACCGGCGTCGCGTCGCTGTAGCCGCAGTAATGACAGAAAAGCCGCTTTTCGTTCTTCATCGCGCCGTACTTGTGGTGTGTTAACGCCACCGAACAATGCGGACAGGTGAAAACGTACCCGCATTCCCGACATGCGACGTGCGAGTTGAACCCGCGTCTGTTCACGAAAAGTATCGTCTGTTTCCCGTTTTCCTTCGCGCTTTTTATCTCTTCGCCCAATCGCTTGCCGATAAGCTTTTCGGTCATAAGCGTCGGGTCGTCGCGCATATCTTCAATGATAACGTCGGGCAATTCCGTCCCGCCGAATCGGTTTTCAAGTCTGAATAAAGTATAATTTCCTTTTTTCGCCTTGTAAAAGCTTTCTATCGACGGCGTTGCGGAAGCGAGCAGCATCAAAGCCTTGTGCTTGCCGCATCTGAACCTCGCAACGTCCAAAGCCGAATATTTCGGCGTCGTCTCGCTCTTGTAGGTGTGCGCCTGCTCCTCGTCGATCGCGATTATCCCGATATCCGAAAACGGCGCGAAAACGGCACTTCTCGTGCCTATAACGATGTCGACGTCTCCGCCGATTATCTTTCTGTAAGTGTCGGTGCGCTCGCCGACCGATAACATCGAATGTATTATCGCGAGTCTGTTTCCAAAAGCCGCCGCGTAAGCCTTTACCGCCTGCGACGCCAAAGCAATCTCGGGAATAAGAACGATAGCTTTCTTCCCGCTTTCGATTATATGCTTGCAGGTCTCGATAATAACTCTCGTTTTTCCGCTTCCCGTTACGCCGAAAAGCAAAGCCGCCTTCGCTTCCGTGTCGTCCGCGAGCGCGCAAAGCCCGCCTATCGCATCGCTCTGCTCCTTGCTAAGCGTAAAATCCTTTTCAGGCTCGACGTCGCCAAAAGAATACGCCTCTCTAACAAAATTCGTTTCTTTCTTTTCCGCCAGACCCTTTTTCACGAGCGTGTTTACGACAGATACCGAATATCCGCCTATCTCGTCTATCTCGCGCAAGGTAGCGGCAGGGAAGTGGATAAGAAATTCTATAAGTCCCCTCTGCTTTTCCGTCAGTCCCTCTCCCGATTCCGCAAGCTCGTAAGCGTCTTCGGGCGAAACGGTAAGCGTAAAAGTAAATCTGTTCTTTTCGTTAAGCTTTTCGGGAACTCTGCTGCTTTTTTCGATTATGCCGTTTTTGCAAAGCGAAGCGAGAAGCGTTTTTACTTCGTCGCCGAACTCTTCAATAAGCGCTTTTTCGGTAACGACTCCGTTTTCTTTTATGCGCCTTAAAAGGAGCGTCGCCGCGTCGTTGAACTCGTCTTCCTTCTGCTCACGCGTAACCGAATAGACCGTCTCGGAGTTTAAATTCACTCCCGGCGGTATGACCGTGCGGAACGCCGCGCCGAAGGTACAGAAAAAGCGTTCCTTCATAAACGAACAGGTCGCTGTCAGCTCTTCGGGTACGTCAAAAGGATAGCGCATAACGTCGAAAACAGGCTTGCATCTCGGATAATCGCAATCATCCGAAAGCCTTGTAACGACGGCGCTCACTTTCTTGTTCGACCTCCCGAACGGCACGATGACAACGCTCCCGATCCTTATCTCGTTTCCGAGGATATCGGGTATCCTGTAAGCGTATTCCTTGTCCGCACCGTACGCTATGTCCGTAATATGTACGAAGGCGTACGCTTTTCCCATTTTTTAGTCTTTGATTATCTTGAATTCGCCGTCGTAAAGTTTCTTAACGGCAATGGAAACGGGTTTTTCCGAAAGAAGGAGCTCTTCTTCGGGGGAAGTAACGACCTGCCCGTCCTCGTTTTCATAAGTCTCGTTCGCCTTGTCGATGATGTGTCTTGCGCCCTTCGCGGCGGCGATAACGAGATTATAGCGGTTGATCTTGTCGTCGGTAAGCTGGGCGACGGTAGGATAGAGCATCATAAAGCATTTACCTCTTTATATCGTAAAATTTTAATCAATTTGTTGTTTACTCGCTTAAAAGTCCGATGATCGTCCCGGGCTCTTCCGCGGAGCATATTATGTGGTCGCTGTCGGTGATTATGACAGATTTGGTCTTCTTCCCGCAGGAAACGTCAATAACTCTTCCGACGTTCTTCGCGTCCTGTATAAGTCTTCTTATGGGCAAAGATTCCGTCGACGCCACCGAAATAACTCTTTCGGCGCTGACGTAGTTGTTGAATCCGACGTCGATAAGCTTCATATCCGTCTCCTTATTCGATATTCTGTATCTGTTCGCGTATCTTCTCGATAACGCTTTTGGCTTCGATAACGTATTTCGCCGTTTCGCCGTCGTTGCATTTCGAGCCTATCGTGTTCGTTTCTCTGTTCATCTCCTGAACGAGAAAATCGAGCTTTCTTCCGACGGGTACGGTTTCTTTAAGTATCTTTTTAAACTGCGAGAAATGCGACGCGAGCCTTGCGAGCTCCTCGCTTATGTCGGCTTTGTCCGCGAAAACGGCACATTCGGTAAGCAATCTTGCCTCGTCGTAATCAACGCCCTCGAGAAGCTCTTTTATCCTTGCTTTCATCTTCTCGTTGTTTTCTTTTACCGATACGGGTGCGCGCTCCGCGATCTTCGCGCGAAGTTCTTCTAAAATCGCCAAGTGTCCGAGCACGTCGGCCTCAAGCTTTTCACCCTCCGCCGTTCTCATCACGTCGAAAGCGTCGAAAGCCTTTTCCATAACGGTCAGAAGCTGCGCGCCGATCTTTTCGGTGTCCTCGTCGGGATGCGTCTGCGTGAATACCTCGCTTCTTGAAGCGACGGTCTGGATGGTAACGTCTCCGCCGAGCTCGTATCTTTCTTTAATGTCGCGCAAAAGCTCGACGTAGTGCGAAAGAAAACTTTCGTTTACCGAAAGTCCGCCGTCGTCCCCCGCGATGTTCTCGATGGTAACGTAAATATCCATCTTCCCGCGTGAGACTCTCGAAGCGGCGTATTGCTTTACGCTGTCCTCAAGCGCCGAATAGGCGCGTCCTATTTTTATGTTGGTGTCAAGATATCGGCTGTTGACCGACTTGACCTCGAATCTAATATCGTGTCCGTCTATCACTTCGCGGTGGCGTCCGAACCCCGTCATGCTTTTGATCACTTCAAGACCTCCGAAAAAATTATCATATTATTATATCATATAAATATATTCTTGTCAAGTTAAAGCCGATTTCCGAAAAGCTTTTTGCGTATTTTCACGCAATAAACGACCGACAGCTTCTCGATGACCAGATCGTAAACGATAAAAGTCATGTTCGCGATGAGATAAATAAGATACCCGAAAGTCAGAAACTCGTCCGTTATCCCAAGCACCTTCGTCGCGAAAAGTATCAAAACCGTCAGAAAAACGTTGAAAACCGCCATCCTTACGATATACGAAACGACCTTCGGCTTTATTTTGTTCAGATAAACCTTCAAAATCGGGTAAAATCCCGTGAAACAAAGGAATATCGCCCCCGCCGTCTTGTTCGGCAGAAGCACGACGGCAAGTACCGAAGCCGCCGCGTATATTCCGAGCGCGTACCCCTTGCCGAATTCGATAAGCGCGGCGATTATAACGAAGCTCGCCAATGCCGCCGCCGTTAAATCGAGCGTGTCGATAAGCGTCCCGATAGCCAAAAGGACCACGCAGACCGCCGTGAAAACTCCCGAAAGAGCCATCTTTTTCGTCTTTTTCATATCAGCAGCATCTTATGCAGTCTCCGCCGAGACATTCACAGCAGCAATCCGCGCAAAGCAGAGTGTTGCAGACCGTGCAGGGCGAACAGTTCAAATCGTTGCTCGTGTTCATCGTCGAATAAGGGCTTTGCGCCGCGCCCGAACTCATCCTCTGACGGAAAGACATATATTCGCGGTTATAAGGGTCCATCCCGCATGCGATGTCTATCTCGCTTCTCGCGTTGTCCATCCAGCCCTTTCTGGCGTATACTAAGCTCATAAGAAAATGCCATTCGGCGTTTCTCTCGTTTGCGGCGACCGAGCCTAAAAGTATCTCCGCTTCCTCGGTCCTTCCGGCGTTTATAAGCCGTCTTACGCGGTCGTAAATACTTTCCGCTCCGCTTCCGTAAAAGCCCTGCCTGCCCGTGCTCTGATAATTGTTGCCCGAAGCGCGCATCTTCTGTATCTCGTCGTAAGCCTCGTTGATTTTCTTCATCTTTTCCGAGGCCTGGTCCTTAAGAGGACTGTTCGCGTAGTTGTCGGGATGATATTGCTTCGCGAGCCTTCTGTATGCTTTTTTGATGTCTTCGTCCGAGGCGTTCCTCGGCACTCCCAAGATCTCGTAAGGGTCCGTCATCTCTTGTTTTTCCTTTTTTCGTTTTTCTCGGTTATCCTGCCCAAAGCGGCTCTGCCGCCGAGCTCTGCGATGTTGAAAATTATTCTGTCCAAACCTTCGAGCGTTCCTCCGCATTTCACCGCGTAGGCGTTCGAAAAAGCGTTCAGGCTGTCGACGAGCGTCGTTTTTATCTCTTCCGTATGTAAAACGACCTCGTCCGCGCTGCCGTATTTCAATAAAAGCGGGTTATAGCTTCCGCTCTTCTCGTCGTCAAAAACGTCGTCGAGCGCGTCCGCGATATATACGAATCTCCCGATGTGATATCCGCATTCTTCCGCGATTATCTTCTCGTCGCCGTCTAAACCCAAAGCCGCGACGCCCTTCATCGAGACCGCGAACCCGTCCGCCGCCTCGTCTATCGACGCGACCTTTCTGCTTTCGGCGTCCGCTGTGGCGTAAAGCCCTTTTTCTATAATTTCTTTATGCCCGTCGCCTCTGTCGGCTCTCTTCGCCATTCTCTTAAAAATCGGCTTCACGGCGATATATCCGAGCTTTTTTATGCCTTTTTCGTCGTTTATGTTGTCCAAAAGCTTTCCGTATGCGAAAAGCCCGAAAGCGCTCGCCGTGTGGTCGAAGCTCTTCTCGGCGCAGACGCATTTTTTCTTTTTAAGCTTATACGGGCATCTTTTGTTCTCAACGCAAAAGCCTTCTCCCGACAGGGAAATACGTAAAGCCGCCAGCAAAACGAAATCGTAATTCAAAAGCCACCTTGTGAGTCTCGATACCGTTTTTCCGCCGCGTCTGCAAAGCCCGCAGTAAATCGCCGAATAAAGCTCGGCGTCCTTGACGAGCAATTCGCTTTTAACGGGCCTGACGTAACCGAACATACTGCCTCCGGAACAAATTATTTCAAATTATATTATAACATATTCGAAATCAAAAAACAATACTAACCGTAAAATAATAAAATATTTAAAAATTTCAAAAATAAAAAAGAAAAAAGCGTTTTCTTCGCGTATATATAGATATAAGCTAAAAAATTGTATATTTCGAAAACTTTGACCAAGGAGGAAATTATGGTACTCGAAGTAAAAAACATATGCAAATCCTTCGGGAAGCGCGAGATATTAAAAAACGTCTCGTTTTCCGTCGATAAAGGCGAAATCGTCGGCTTCATCGGGCCCAACGGCGCCGGTAAAACTACCGCGATAAAGGTCATTCTCGGACTTTTAAAGGCCGATGGCGGCTCCGTCGCCATCGAAGGCCACGATATAGTCAAGGAGCACGACAAAGCCCTTGCTTCCGTCGGCGCTATAATCGAAAGCCCCGAGCTTTATCCTTATATGACGGGTAAACAAAACCTTATGCAGTTCGCCCGCATCAGCGGCATCGACGAAAAACGCGTCGACGAGGTCGCCGAGATCGTCGGTTTGGGAAACAGAATAAACGACAAAGTCGGCAGATATTCTCTCGGTATGCGTCAGCGCCTCGGCGTGGCGCAAGCCATCCTTCACGATCCCCGTCTGCTTATCCTCGACGAGCCGACCAACGGTCTTGACCCTTCGGGAATAAAATACCTTCGCGATATGCTTAAAAATCTTGCCGCGAGCGGCGTCGCGGTCCTCGTCTCGTCCCATCTTCTTTCCGAGCTCG
>JAZUJV010000160.1:0-2625 GCA_045642945.1 Eubacteriales bacterium
CTTTAAAAGCTTTTTCGCCTACCTTTTTCACGAAAAAGGTAGGTCTGCGCCGCATCGCTCAGCCCTGTTTGGATTCGTGGTATTCTTTCTCGGTGTTGACGTTCCATACGGCATCTTTATCCGCGCCGCCGTTTTTGATAGAGGCGACTGCCTCGAAGGCGGTGAGCATCGAATGGTCCATATTATTGTATCTGTGCTGGCCGTTGCGGCCGATACAATAGAGGTTGCCGAAGGAATCGAGCCAGTTTTTGACCTTATCGAAGTCTTTATAGACGCCGAAGTAGGCGGGGTACGCCTTTTTGACGCGGATACGGGTCGTTTCGAGGACGTCCTCTTTATCGACTATGCCGATATGGGCAAGCTCATCGACGGCGAAGTTACGGAAGGTCTCGTCCTCGGCGTTCCACATCTCGTCGCCTTCGTTGCAGAAATATTCAAGCCCTATCCAGACGGTATTCTCGAGGTCTTTGACCATATAGGGCGACCAGTTGTTGAATATCTGGAGACGTCCCATTTTGACGTCGCGTTCCTGAATATATATCCAGCAATCGGGGACTATGCCGGAAACGGTTTTTTTATCGGTAAGGTTTTTGATCTTAAGCTTTTTCGCGAGGACGCCGACGGTGATGAAATCGCGGTAAGGGAGATTCTCGGCGATATAAGAGATATCCTCGGGGACTTTTTCGGTTGCTGCGGCAACGAGGTCTTTGATCGGCATCGAGGAGATATAATAATCGCCGTTGTATTCGGTTTTCACGCCGTCTTTTTCGGCGACGACGCCGCTGATACTTCCCTTTTCGGTTTTGACCGAGACGACTTTGGAATTCATAATTATCTCGCCGCCGAGTTTTTTGATTTCGTCGGCAAGCGTTTCCCAAAGCTGGCCCGGGCCTTTTTTCGGGTAGATGAACTGTTCGATAAGCGAGGTCTCGACCTTCGCGTCTTTTTTACGGAAGGGTTTGGAGACGGCGTCCCAGACGGCTTTCCAGAGCGAAAGGCCTTTTACGCGCTGTGCGCCCCAATCGGCGGAAAGTTCCTTCGGGTCGACGCCCCAGAGCTTTGTGGTATAATCCTCGAAGAACATCTCGTAAAGAGGTTTTCCGAAGCGGTTTATATAGAAATTCGCGAGGTTATCCTCGGGGAGCTTATGAACGCAGGACCAAAGGTAGCCGAAGCCCGCCTTTATCGTGTTCTTCAAGCCCATATTTTTAAAGGTAGCGAAGCTCATCGTTATAGGATAATCGAAAAACTTCTTTAAGAAATAAATTCTCGAAACTCTGTCGCGGACGAGCATGACCTTATCTTCTGTCTCGGGGTCGGGGCCGCCCTCGGCGAGAGGTTTTTCGCGGCCGAGGAGCTTATCGTCCTTCGCGGGTGCGCCCTGGATAGGCATAAGCTCTTTCCAGAAATCCATAACGCGGTCGTCTTTTGAGAAGAAGCGGTGGCCGCCGATATCCATTCGGTTGCCGCCGACGTTCGCCGTGCGCGAAATGCCGCCGATAAACTCGCTTTCTTCGATCACGACGGGTTTATAGTCCGTTTCTTTAAGGATTTTATAAGCGGCGGTAAGTCCCGCGGGGCCCGCGCCGATTATAATGACTTTTTTATCTTCCATTATTTTCCCACCTCGCTTTTTTGTTGGCAAACATTCTTCTTCCGACATAATTCCAAAGCAGAACGGGGATCGCAACGATTATATTATATACAAGGCGGCGTTCCTCGCTTCCCTGCCCGAAAAGCCTTATCATAAGCTCGTTTCCGGCGATCGTAAGCGCAAGACCTATTACACCGACAACGGAAAACGCGGCAAACGCTTTGAAATTGCGGCTGTTTTTCTTTTGGGAATCTTCCGTGAACACGATATACATCGAGATCAGATTGTTGATTATCAGCCCGACGACAAATCCGGCAAAAAGGCATATCCAATAGCGAAGATGTTCATCCCAGCTTACCGGGATCACGAATTTATCAAGCAGATATGTAACTATTTTATCAAACACAAAAGCCGTTCCGCCGGCAAAAAGATACCTTATCAGTTCAAAAAGCTGTCTGATTTTTTTGTTTTCGGTTTCGGGGTACAAAAGCTTTTTCAATCCCATTATGTTATCCTCTGATCATATTGTGTATATCATACACCCAAAAAGATGATTTGTCAACAAAAGATATCTTTGTCTGCGCCTTTGAAAAAGGCGCGCGAAAATTTCACACCTTTTTCGAGAAAAAGGTGTGTCAAAAAGCTTTTAAATGCGTGGAAGTGAACTTTCGCGGATGTAAGATATAAAGAACAAGCGGCTTATACGTGAAGCACAAGCCGCTTGTTTATTATCGGTAAATTACCATTCTATATTATAGAAGTCGAGATAAGGATAGTTGATCCAGCCGATGAAATAGGAGACGTCGTCCATATCTATATTGCCGTCGCGGTCAAGTCGAGGTCGCCTTCATAGGATATCGGGTAGAGGTCGGGGAGGCGGCAGGCGAAGGAGCTATTTTGCTTCCGCGGGCCTTTCGGTGATGACGCCCGCGTTATACTGGCACATATAGATAAGGTCGTCGGAAGTGAATTCGCCGTCGCCGTCGACGTCATGCGCTTCGGCGCTGCCGACGGTTTCGTCGATGATATAC
>JAZUJV010000161.1:0-4047 GCA_045642945.1 Eubacteriales bacterium
GCCGCCGTCAACACCGCCGTTATGTTCGTCAAAAACATTATTATTCGGGAAAGCAAAGCTACCGTTAGTACCTCTGCCGCCCGTTCCTCTGTAACCGCCTCTGCCGCCGGGCGTACCGATACCGGCACCGGCACCGCCGCCGCCGTAACCGCCGTATCCGCCAAACGAACCGTAACAGCCTGAATCAAAAAGAATAGTTCCGGAATCACCGTTGCCGCCTTTTTCACCGTCGGCGGCAGAGCCGCCCTGCGCGGCAAGGGTTCCTTCGCCGATAACGTTAAGCGTTGCGTTCTCCGGCACGTATATACCGGCACCGGCGCCCGCCATAAATTTAGCGTCGCCGCCTCTTGCGGATAGAATAACGTCTTTTTCTATTTTAATAGTAATGTTGCGTCCGTCCGCAATAGTAATTGCACTCTCGGAAGTGCGCGGAACTATATAGCTGTCATTCGAAACCGTAACAGTTCCGTCAAAGTCAAGAATAATTGGATAATCTACTTTGGCGGGAAGCCCCTGCGCGGGGTCTGTAATCTTTTTAGCGGCAGTGATAAGACCGATTTTCTTCAGTTTACCATTTTCGTCCTTGACGGGATTACCCTTTTCGTCCTTGACGATATTGGCGTTGCTGTAAAACTGTCCTCGTACCGTGTCATAAAGTCCCGATTCGCCGTTTTGCATATAGGGGACAAAATTACGCACGAGAGAAGTGTTATCGTAAATCCGGCAGCCGTAGCAAACTACCTTCTGAAAATCTCTGAAATGCTTGGAATCTCCCCAGAAGCTTTGCGCAAACAGCGTAAGCGTAGCCAGAGCCGTAAAATCTTCGGTCGAATAAGTTTTTAATACATCACCGTCGACGATCAGCCCGTTTTTACCGATTTCAAGGGTATGACGGCCTATAGGTATAACATCACCGTCGATTAAATCTTCGTTATAACAGTTATATAAACCGCGCACATGATTTGTGGCAGCTATACCGTTTCCGACATTACCCAGTCCGAAATTCCTTGTAGCGCCGGGAGAAATGACGGCAAACCAAAACTCGTCTTCGCTTTGGACATCAACATCCATTACGACACGGGTATTTTGATTTGGAGTATAACCGGTGTCGATAAAAGCTTCGCCTTCAACAACGATATACGCGTATTCCGTAATTGGAGTATCGTCCTCCGCAAAAGTGCCGACGGCACCGAGCGGGATGATTCCGACGATCATAATAACCGTCAGCAAAATACCGATAATACGTTTTTTCATAATTTGGTCCTCGCTTTTTGATATGGCAATTTTAATTCACAATATTTTAACATATTTACAAATTATTATCAAGAGTTTATATCAGTTTATTTCATCCTATGACAAAAAGACACCATTGTTTAAGCAATGGCGCCTGTCGTGTAAATGCAGTCTTGCACCTTCCGTGAAATTGTTCGGGGGTTCTATACCACCGGCAACTTGATTCAACTTCGAATTTTCAACACTATCGGCCTCATAACTATATTATTTGTTCATCGCTTGGGTCGGGAATCTTCGAAGTTTTTATCACCACGATTTTCATTCCTCCGGTGACCTGCTTCAGTTCGTCCTCGTTCAGCTCTGCGAGCTTTTTGTTCATCGCTTCAACCTCTGCCTTCAGGGCATTGAGTTCTTCTTTTGTTTTCATGATATTTACTCCCTTCATTTTTCATTCATCTTTATATACGATGCAATCGTACAAATGGCTACTTCGTTATGAAAATAAAAAGAAAAAGCGCCATTGTCTTGCGGCAATGGCGCCTATTCTGTAAATATAGAATTATTGCGCGTTCAATACGTCGTTATAGCATCTTTCCATAACGTCGCCGTATACGATTACATCGCTTCCGAGAATGATATACGGCCGGAATGAAATTTTTGTATCATATCCGCCTTTGGGAATGTTGACTATAGTAACGTAGAATGTGAATCTCTCGTAATCCTTGAAAGCTTTATCAGGATCAAATTCAACGATGCCGTTTGCTTTGACATGAGCAACTTTTTCGTTTTCCAGTTCGAGATGTTCCGAACCGAGAAGATGCGTCGGATAGAAAATTATGCCGAGATCTTCAACGTTTTCGCGTTCCCAATCGAAAAGCAAATACCCGTTATACGCCGCGCCGAGACGAAGAGATGAGGTGGACTCGTTTATCTTCGCACCGAGCGAAACGACGCATAATTCAGAGGAAATACTTAAGTCGCATGCGTCGCAGATACGATCCATATTTTCGTCGCAATGCGTTTCCGACGCGCCGCAGGGGCAAGCGTGAGTTCTGTCGTCGGTGGGTTCCCAGAAATGAGAATGATAATCCGTGCCGTGGCAATCGGGGCAAATCACTTCTTCTCCCAAATCGATTGTTCCGCAGCCATAACAGTTTAGGCAGGTATCTTCGACAGTTCCTTCTCCGTTGCATTCGGGACATGTTACAGTCCCTTTGTTGCCGCATTCCGAGCAAACAGCATACCCGCTGCCGCCGCAGCAACTGCAGTCAAAGTACTCTTCTCCGTTGCAGGTTGTGCATATTTGATGACCGGTCGTGCCGCACGCGGGGCAATCAATCATTCCTTCGTCGCAATATTCGCATTCCGCGCCGAAACAATTAGGGCAAAGTAAATATCTATTGCCTTTGCAATAATCGCAAGGAGGCATTTTATCGCAATCGGGGCATTTTTCCAAACCGCAGCCGTCACAATTCCAACATTCGGGAATTTCGCCTTCGCACGCAAAGCAAGTCACGGTGCACGTACCGCAACACTCGGTACATACAACGGCAACCGTACCGGAGCCGCTGCATTCGGTGCACTCAACGATTCCGCCGAGTTTACCTCTTCCGCCGCAGGTCGGACAATAATAGGAAACGCCTTTTGCTCCGCAGATATCACAGATATCGTTTTTATCGGAGTCTATATGTCGGCCTTCAAGCAGACAATCTTCGCATTTGTGGTTATAATAATCGGTGGTCCATATATGCGCGAGCGAACGGTTACAAACGTCGCAGTATTCGTTTTCGTCATTATCACAGTGTGCTTCCTTGACTTTGCAAACCGAACATTGATGTTCGTGTATAAGCACTATATCAAACTTATGTCCGGCAGCGGGTATAATTCCTCCGCCTTCTGATTCAGTAGTTTTAAGCCAGGTATCAAGCGCTTCTTCGTCGCCGATAACGTCGCCTTTGAGAATCCACGGATCGTAGATCTGGTTTCCGTACGGATCAACGTATATCGCCGATTCCAAACCGCTGATGCTCGTGAAATACTTTTCGCCGTCGATGACAGGGGTTTCCCTTCCGCGATTTTCGAGGTGGGCATCCACTATTCCGAATACGGGGAGCTGACCGTCTTCAGTACACGTCGCGTCTTTCTTATAACCGATATTTATTACCTCGCGGTCGAGTTTCGGATAATTCGGAATCGCGAAAACTATCATTTGAGAGAACATGCCTTCGGCGTAAGAGACTTCAGGCTCATTAACGTCTTCTGCTCCGCCTCCGGCACCGACGGGAGGATAAACCGTTGTCCTTAACGTGTTGTGCCAATAACCCCCGCCCATCGCCTGAATATATCCGCCATTGAATTCGATTTTTTCGCACCAAGGCGCGTAAAACTTGTTATTTTCAGCTACAACGCAGCCGACGCCTATACCGGGCGCGTAGTAACCGCCTATGATTTTGGTGAAAATACCGCCGTTAAAGACAATCTTTCCGCACGAACGCCCAGCTCCTACAGTCGAATAGCCCGCGCCGGAACCTATTGCTGCACCGTGAGAAGCGCAAGAGATATCGTAAAATATGCCGTCATAGAACGTAATGTTTCCGCAATACGCCATATAGCCGCTTCCGATACCTGCGGCACCGTAAGGATCGTCATTGGAATAGTTGCCGATAACGTTGCAGAGAGTGCCGCCATTGAACGTGATGTTCTCACATCCGCCGCGTGCGCCGGAGCCGATGCCCGCACCGCCGCTGCGTCCTCTTATCTCGAACGTACCGCCTTCGATAGTGATATCTCCCACAGCCGAAGCAGGCTCGTAAT
>JAZUJV010000162.1:0-7210 GCA_045642945.1 Eubacteriales bacterium
GCTATGACCTCCCGTGCAAATACGTCATTCATACCGTCGGGCCCATCTGGCGCGGCGGAGAATACGGCGAAGAAAAGCTATTACGTTCCTGCTATAAAAAATCCCTTGAACTTGCTCTCAAATATAACGCCGAAAGCGTCGCGTTTCCGCTTATATCCTCCGGCGCATACGGATATCCGAAGGATAAAGCGCTTGATGTCGCTGTTTCCGAAATAACGAAATTTATTCTCGAAAACGATATTCTCGTCTATATCGTCGTGTTTGATAAATCTTCCTTTATTATAAGCGAGAAGCTCTTTTCGGATATTTCCGCTTATATCGGCGACGCTTACGCCGCCGAAGTGCTTAAAGACGAAGAGAGACGCAAAAACCGTCTTTTCGGCGCCGCCAAGGCAGCTTTAAGTATGCCGCGTGCCGCCGCCGAATGCGACGAATGCGTTATGGAAAGGGCAGAGATTCCTTCTCTCGATAACGCGCTTTCTCACCTTGACGAAAGCTTTTCCGAAATGCTGCTTCGAAAAATCGACGAAAGCGGTATGAAAGATTCGGAATGTTATAAAAAAGCCAATATCGACAGAAAGCTTTTCTCGAAAATCAAAAGCGACAAATATTATAAACCGAGCAAAAACACCGCGCTTTCGTTCGCGATTGCTTTAAGATTGCCGCTTAATGAAACCGAAAATATGCTTATGAAAGCGGGCTACGCGCTTTCAAAAAGCTCGAAATTCGACGTTATAATCGAATATTTCATCAAGCACGGAAAATACGATATATTCGAGATAAACGAAGCCCTCTTCGCGTTCGACCAAACTCTTCTCGGGGTTTGAAAATGTCGCATCCCAAGCGACCTTTTGATAAAAAATAGGATTAAAATGTGTTCGTAAGGTCGAAAGACCGGAACACATTTTTTTATCAGGAGGAAACAAAAATGAAAAAAGATCTCACCGAACTCGTATTTATCCTTGACAGGAGCGGCTCTATGTCCGGACTCGAAAGCGACACCATAGGAGGTTTCAACAGCCTTATCGAGAAACAAAAAAAGCTCGGCGGCGAATGTATCGTCTCTACCGTGCTTTTCGATGACGTTTGCGAGGTGCTACATGATCGCGTAAGTTTAGACAAAATCGGCAAAATGACCGACGAAGAGTACACCACCCGCGGAAGCACCGCGCTTATCGACGCGATAGGCGGAGCGATCCACCATATCGGCAACATCCATAAATACGCACGCGAAGAGGACGTCCCCGAGCATACCATGTTTATCATCACCACCGACGGTATGGAAAACTCGAGCCATATCTATTCCGCCGACAAGGTAAGACAAATGGTCGAAAGGCAAAAAGAAAAATACGGCTGGGAATTTCTCTTCATCGGCGCGAACATAGATTCCGTCGAGACCGCGAAAAGCTTCGGGATAGGGAAGGAACGCGCCGTGAACTACCGTGCCGATAAAAAAGGCACCCGCGTGCTTTACGATGCAGTGGGTGCCGCCGTCAGGAGTATGCGCGTCGAATCCTGCGTGTCTGAAAAGTGGAGTGAAGAAATCGCTAACGATTATAACAACAGAAAATAACGATTGACATTTCCGCTTTGATTGACTTCAGTCAAGCAGATAATGCAGCATCCTTTCGGGATTATCCAAAAACGATTTGGTAGTTTTGTAATGCTCGGTTTCGCGGTAATCGACCGAGCTTATTCCGCTTTCGGTAAGCTCTAAAACCTCCGCGTCCGGAAAAGCCATAAGCATCGGCGAATGCGTCGCGATAATAAACTGCGAGTCTTCTTTGACGAGACGGTCTATTTCCGCGATAAGCGTAAGAAGCCTCATTGGCGAAAGCGCCGCCTCCGGCTCGTCGAGAATGTATAAACCGTGTCCGCGAAAACCGCCGACAACCGAAAGAAAGCTTTCGCCGTGCGATTGCTCGTGAAGAGATATTCCGCCGTACGAATCGATTATCGGCGGACCGAACGACGGACCTCTGTCCATTTCGTCGATGTTCGTGGCGAGGTTATATAAGCTCTCGGCACGAAGGAAAAATCCGCTTTTCGCGCGTTCACGGCTCGAAAGCGTCAGATACCTGTAAAGCTCGGAATGGGTGGCGTTTGTCGAAAAGTTAAAATTTCTTGTGCCTCCCTCCGCGTTGAATCCGAAAGCTACCGCGATGCCCTCGAGCAAAGTGGATTTTCCCGTTCCGTTCTCACCGACGAAAATGGTAACGGGCTTCTCGAATTCTATGCTTTTGCTTTTCAGATGCTTTATTACGGGCAGACCGCAAAGATACGATTGTTCGTTTGGAAACTCCGAAAGCGAGACTTCGCAAAGATATCGCGTCATATTCGTATACCTCAAAGCTTTTTGAGTATTATACCACCGAAAACCGTATTTATCAAGAAAAACCGCCGATTGCTCGGCGGTTTTGACTGTTGTTTATCTATATGCGATTAAAGCGACAACGATAGCAATGATTTCTAATATCGTGAAAAACACTACACAATTCTTGATTGTTCGAATATAATTCGAAATCTCGGTGGTTTTTTGGTAAGTTTTGTATTGAAGATAATATTCTTCTTCCTCTTTTGTTAAATCCGCTTTATATATTTTACAAAAATTGTCTGTTTGCCCGTATCTATACAAATTTTCGGGCATTTTTTCATGGTTTTGAAGCATTTCACGATATTTTTTGTTTTCTTGATTAGAACACTGCTCTTCTTTCATTAAACCGAGTTCTTTCTTTATCGATTCGATTTCTTTTGTAATGTTAGCATCCATATTGAATTTACCCTCCTTTTTGTTTTTTACATTTAATCATATTTATTGCGCTTTGTCAACAAGAAAAAACCGCCGATCGCTCGGCGGTTTTGATTATTATTGACTTACGCTTTGGGGCCTGCTTTGACGAGTGCTTTGCCAGCTTCGTTGACTTCGTATTTGGTGAAGTTCTTGATGAAGCGGTTTGCAAGGTCGATAGCCTTGGTTTCCCATTCGGAAGCGTCTTTATAGGTGTCGCGAGGATCGAGAATGCCGCTGTCAACGCCGGGAAGTTCGGTCGGTACTTCGAAATCGAAGTGCGGGATCTTCTTGGTGGGAGCGTTGAGGATATCGCCGTTAAGGATAGCGTCGATGATTCCGCGGGTATCTTTGATGGAGATACGTTTGCCGGTTCCGTTCCAGCCGGTGTTTACGAGGTAAGCTTTCGCTCCGCTCTTTTCCATCTTCTTAACGAGTTCTTCGGCATACTTTGTGGGAGGAAGTTCGAGGAACGCCTGACCGAAAGCAGCGGAGAAGGTAGGAGTAGGCTCGGTGATTCCGCGTTCGGTACCCGCAAGTTTAGCGGTGAAGCCGGAGAGGAAGTAATACTGAGTCTGTTCCGGAGTAAGAATGGAAACAGGGGGAAGTACGCCGAAAGCGTCGGCAGAAAGGAATATAACGTTCTTAGCCGCGGGAGCGGAAGAAACGGGACGAACGATGTTGTTTATGTGGTTGATAGGATAGGAAACACGGGTGTTCTCGGTAATGCTCTTGTCGGCGAAGTCGATTTTGCCGTTTTCGTCGAGAGTAACGTTTTCGAGAAGAGCGTTTCTCTTGATGGCGTTGTAGATGTCAGGCTCGGAATCTTTATCGAGGTTGATGACCTTCGCGTAGCAGCCGCCTTCGAAGTTGAATACTCCGTTGTCGTCCCAGCCGTGTTCGTCGTCGCCGATGAGGAGACGCTTCGGGTCGGTAGAAAGGGTGGTTTTGCCGGTGCCGGAAAGACCGAAGAAGATAGCGGTGTTTTCGCCGTTCATATCGGTGTTGGCGGAGCAGTGCATGGAAGCGATGCCTTTAAGCGGGAGGTAGTAGTTCATCATCGAGAACATACCCTTCTTCATTTCGCCGCCGTACCAGGTGTTGAGGATGACCTGTTCACGGGAGGTGAGGTTGAAGACTACTGCGGTTTCGGAGTTGAGACCGAGTTCTTTATAATTCTCTACTTTTGCTTTGGAAGCGTTGTAAACTACGAAGTCGGGCTCGAAGTTTGCGAGTTCTTCGTCGCTGGGAACGATGAACATGTTCTTGATGAAGTGAGCCTGCCAAGCGACCTCAACGATGAAACGAACTGACATTCTGGTGTCTTTGTTTGCGCCGCAGAATGCGTCTACAACGAAAAGCTTTTTGCCGGAGAGTTCTTTAAGAGCAAGCTCTTTAACAGCTTTCCAGGTTTCAACGGATGCGGGGTGGTTGTCGCTCTTGTTGGTTTCGGTGGTCCACCAAACGGTATCCTTGGAGGTTTCATCCATAACGATGAATTTATCTTTGGGGGAACGTCCGGTGTAGATACCGGTCATAACGTTGACGGCGCCGAGTTCGCTGACCTGACCTTTTTCGTAGCCTTCAAGACCGTGTTTGGTCTCTTCTTTGAAGAGCTCTTCGTAAGAGGGGTTGCGGACGATTTCGGTAACACCGTTGATACCGTATTTGCTGAGGTCTAATGCTGCCATTTTTTATAACTCCTTTTGATAATTTATTTCAAACAGTAATTCTCCGCCCGTAAAAAGCGGACTACCATTCCTTGACATTTTATATAATATTCTTTTTCTGTCAAGTTGTCAATATGTCCAAACGAATATTTCAATATTTGGAGAAAGATACAAAATTATTTTTTTAACCCGCTTCCGCTTTATGCTATATCGCTTTTAAAATCGTCATTTTTATATGTTTTTTCAAAAAATCGTTGCGGCGCGGACGAAAAAGTGATATTATGATGTCAATATATTTAAGGAGATATACTATGAACGTAACTCGCGAAACGGCACTTGCTCTTTTAAAAAAATACAACAGCGATCCTTTTCATCTCCGCCACGCCTATACGGTGGAAGCTGTGATGCGCTGGTACGCTTCCGACCTTGGATACGGCGACGGGGCTGATTTCTGGGCTCTCGTCGGACTCCTTCACGACGTCGATTTCGAGAACTGGCCCGAGGAGCATTGCAAAAAAGCGCCCGAGCTGCTTGCCGAGATAAACGCTCCCGAAGAATTTGTCCACGCCGTCTGCGCCCACGGTTACGGCATCTGTTCGGATGTCGAGCCGACTTACGAAATGGAAAAGGTGCTTTTCGCCGCTGACGAACTTACCGGGCTTATATTCGCCGCTTCGCTTATGCGTCCCTCCAAAAGCACGAAAGATATGGAGGTCTCCTCGCTCAAAAAGAAATTCAAAGATAAAAAATTTGCCGCGGGATGCTCGCGCGACGTCATTGCGCAGGGTGCCGAAATGCTCGGCTGGGATATAAACGTCCTCTTTGAAAAAACTCTTTCCGCTATGCAGGCATCCGAGGACCTTATAAACGAAGAGCTCGGCGAATAAACGCCGAAAGGAGATCAAAATGAAAAAGCTTTTAAAAATCCTCGTTGCCGTCATCGTCGTCATAGCCGCCGTTCTCGTCGGCGGAAGACTGTGGTTTCGGATTCCGGTTTCGGGTTATTACAACGCTTCCGAGCCCGCGTTCAAGATCCCTTGCCTGAAAGACGGCTTTATTCCTCAGGGAATCGACTACGTTGCGAAGAATAACTGGATGCTTCTTACGGGATATATGAAAGACAAAAGCGCTTCTCCCGTCTACGCCGTCGATCTGTCAAGCGGGGAGATGGTAAAATCCGTTACGCTTATAACCTCCGACGGTAAAGAATGCAACGCCCATAACGGCGGCGTCGCCGAGAAAGACGGGCTTATCTACGTTTGCGACAGTTCTGCCGACGGATTGCGCGTTTTTAAGCTTTCCGACCTCGAAAAATCCGATATCGGCGGAACTGTTACCGAGATAGGCAAAATATCGCTCTCCGCCGAAGGCGACCATATCGGTCCCGCGTTTGTCGTTGACGGCCCCGACGGGCTTATAGTCGGCGAATTCTATATTGCCGAAAAGTACGAAACCCCGAAATCCCACTACGTCGGCGATAATCACGCCGTCGCGGTCAGACTTCCGTACAGCGACGGTGAACTCGGCGTTTCCCCGACGCCCGACGCCGCTTACTCGCTGCCCGATCTTGCGCAGGGAATGTGCTTCGACGATAAGGGTAATATGTATATTTCCGAATCGTGGGGCGCTTCGCTTTCACAGATAGAAGTTTTTGACGCTTCAAAAACCGACGGCGATATAACGCTTCTCGGCCAAAAACTCCCGCTTACCGTTCTTGATGAAAACAGCCGTATTTCCTACGCCAAACTCGCGCCTATGTCCGAAGAAATCGTAATAGTCGATAATAAGCTTTACGTCAACTGCGAGTCGGCCTCGAAGAAATATTTCTTCGGCATTTTAAACGGCGCCGGAAGCGTCTATAAGACCGATGTGAAATATTTCCTCGGCGATTGAACTTTAAAAACAAAAAGGGCTGTAAACCGCGTTTTACAGCCCTTTTTATCTGCATTTTCCGCACCGTTTACAGCCGTTGCAGCTCGCGTTTCTTTTACACGTTCTGCATCTCGGCTGTATTTTTATATCCGTGTTCACGCCCGGTATCTGAAGCCCCGAGCGAAGCGCTTCGATATGCTGATACGCTTTCGGAAGATGATAGGTTTTCCCATCTTTCACGAAATAATTTCCCGTGCCGACGAAGTCGAAATCCACGTTATTCACGAGACATTCGTCGTAAAGCTTTTTCACCCAGTCGTAATAAAGCGGCCTGTCGCCGTCGTAGTTTTCTCCGTCGACCAAAACCTTGTTTATCTGTCCGCTTTCAAGGTATTTTTCAAGCGTTATTTCGCCTATCATCGGGGCACACATGACGTTTTTCTCTTTGAAGGGAAGCGACAGCAATATCGGCAATCTCTCATCGGCGCAGCGCTGATTTTCGGCGGTAAAGCATATAGATACGTTGTCGTAGCCGTCGCCCCAGTCTATCGGCAGACATTGCTTTACTCTCTGTGCTCTTTTCGTCTGAAGCCAGAAATGAATATCCGAGCGGATTTTTATGATATCCCAGACCTCGTCTCTCCAATCGTCCGCTTCTTCGAGAAAGAAATCGCTCGTAAGACAGACGTGTACCGTGCTTCCCGAAGGTATCTTGTAACTCCCTTCGCGTGTGCGTTTCAGCGGCAGGTCAAAATTGTTTTTTACCCTGTATATCTCTCCGCCGTCCTTGTCTCTCTGCGCGTCGAGATAATACATATAGCAGTGCTCACAGCCCTCGCTGTACTTCCTGCATCCGTGCCACGGGTTCCATATATGTTCC
>JAZUJV010000163.1:0-5767 GCA_045642945.1 Eubacteriales bacterium
TAGGTAACGAACATACCGATCTTTACGTTGCGGCGGAGCCAATCGATGCTCGTGCCGTGGCCCGAGACGACGAAGCTTCCCGCGCCCGTCGGGACTAAATTATCGTTGCCGCCGAGGGAGGTAACGTAATTGTTCGTAACGACGACTTCGTAGCCGAATTCGTTGGTTTTGGTGGTAGTACCCTGATTGTTGTAGATTACCAGAAAGTTTTCGGCACGGGTAACGTTTATTCCGTTATAGGTGGTTTCGACGGTGTAGAACGCGCTGGATTCGATAGGTCTGTTGGAAACCGTGATCGTGAGGGTGTTTTTATCAAAATAGACGTAATCGCCTTTTTTGATATTGTTTTTTATCCACATACCCATCTGTTTTCCGCCGGTATCCTCGTCGTGGCCGGATATAACGAAGCCATTAGCGGGGATTTTATTGTTCCCGCCGCCGAGGCTGACGCATTTATCGTTTTCGATGACAGCCTCATAGCCCCATTCGTTGGTTCCGGTGGTCTCGCCGTATTCGGAATTGTAGACGACAAGCATCCCGCTGCCGCGGAAGGCGTTTAAGCCGTCGGCAGTCATGGTCGTTTCGGCGGAAGCGAAGCAGACGCAAAGCGGAAATATCGCGAAGATCGCGAGCAGCAGCGCAAATATTTTTTTCATATTGAACCTCCGTTACGCATTTATGTCGAACGTGCCGAGCACGTGGCGTTTTACAAGCAAATAGTCGTTGCTCTTAGCGAGCTTATCGCCGTTTATGTCGGCGGCGGCGAGCTTTGAGCCTTCGAGCTTGAAGCTGCCGAGCACGTGGCGTTTTAAGATAAGATAATCTTTGCTGTCTATCTTTCCGTCGCCGGTAACGTCGCCGATGACGACCTGTTCGAGTTTTATCTCGCCTTCGGGAGCGAGAGTTACGGTTTTGCCCGTCGCGAAGGCTCCGTCGGCGCACTCGAACCCTTTTGCCCAGGAGTAATTAAGCGCGAGGTCGGCGGCAGAGGTGTTGGTGTGGAGGAAGATATAGCCGTTTTCGAAATCTATTTCGTTATAATTCTGTTTGGAAAGCTTTGCGACGCGTTTTAAATTGTCGATATCGTTCTGCAAAATCTTTCTGGCGTCGGCTTTTACGCCGGAGATGGCGGTCTCGAAGGGTTTTATTGCCGCTTCGAGAGTCTTCGCGCCGCCTGCGGCGACGGTCTCGTAGGCTTCGTCGAGAAGATCGTGGAAATTTTTCTTATCGGAGGCGGTGATAGCTCCGCGGGACTGCATAACGCTTAATCGCGAGTCGATGAATTTTATTCCGCCGAGAAGCGAGCTTACGGTGTTTATCGAGGGAGCGGGGGCGTAGTCTTTATAGACGCCGTCTTTTATATATTCCTTTTCGGCTTTGGCGATATAGGCGGTGCTTTCGAAGGTTACGCTGCCGATAGCACCGGTGTAGCGCATATCGCCGATCTGTTCATAAAGGACCTCGGGTGTGATGAAGCTTTCGAAGGCGCCGAGACCGATAGTCGTGAAGCAGTTTTCGTTTTCCGCCGCGTAAAGAGGCGCGTATTTGGAAGGGCCGTCGAGCGAATAAGCCATCGGGTGAACGAGGTCTATCCAGCCGTTATCGAGCCAGCTTTTGGCGTCCTGATAAATGGAGTTGTTGACGCCGTAGATAGCGCTCGGGGAGACGTCGGCGGCGAGGAGGACGTTCGGGGCGACTTCGTCGATGAGGTCGCGCATCTGTTTTACGAAATTTGTAACGTAAGAGCCGCGGATGGCGCACCAGTCGGACCACCACGAAGCCTCGGTATCGTAGGTCGGCTCGAAGCCGTATTTTTCTTTGAATTTTTTGGAGGCGTTGGAGAAATAGCCCCAGTCCTGCTTACTGTCGTAGCTCGGGTATCTTATATAGTCGAGCTCGTAGCCGTCGATATCGTAGTTTTCGAGGAGATATCTATAGAGCGTGAGGAGGAATTCGGTCGCTTCTTCGTTGGACGGGTCGAGGAACATAAACTCGCCCTCGCCTTCCTCGCAGTAATGACCGAAATTGTTTTTCATAAAGAGGTCGGGGCGTTTGTTATAGGTCGGGCAGGAGCCTATGCTTCCGACGTAGAAGTTAGGATACCAGCAATGAAGCTCCATTCCGCGTGCGTGGCATTCGTCGATGAACGCCTGTAAAACGTCGAATCTGCCGAATATGGGGTTTAGCGACATATAGCAGCCTTCGTAGGTTTTGAAGCAGGTGTAGCCGCTGTACTGGGTCTCGATATGTATGCTGTTGATGCCGAGGTCGTAAAGCTTTTGTACCGTAGCGGCGACGGCTTGACGGTTGGTCTCCTTCGGGCGGAGCCATACGCCGCGGTATTCGCAGGGGTTGCTCTCGGCGGCGGAGAGGCGCACATCGGAAAGCATCGAATCCATGGAATCGTAAAGCTTCGTGAGCGCGGAATAATCGCCTTTCGCCATGAAAAGCTCTTTTGCGGAGGCGAAATCGGATTTTACTTTATAAAGTATCGCCGCGGGGTCGCCGCCGAAAACGGCGTATTCGGAAAGACGTTTTTCGACTAACGCATCGGCTTCGGATATCTTCTTTTCGATAGCGGGAGCGAGAGATTTTTCGCCGAAATGACAGACGAGGCGGGTGTTTGTCTTATCGAGCTCGATAGTAAGCCCCGTATTGCCCTTTTCGAGAAGGGTATCTATCGCGTCGCCGTGGGCGGAGATGACGAAGCCGCCTTTGGGGATAGCGTTATTGTTGCCGCCCATGGATTTTACCGTGCCGTCGGCGTTCACGACTATTTCATAGCCGTATACATTGGTGTTCGTCGTGCTGCCGTAGGTATCGTCGTAAGCGACGAGGAAATCGGCGGAGCGGTAAACGTTGATGCCATTAAGCGGAACGTAGAAGGTATAGAACGGGTCGATCGCGCCTTCGCTTATCGCGAGGACGAGGTTTTCGGAGAAGAAGCGGGCGTTCATCCCGACTTTGACGTGTTCTTTAAGCCAATCGGCGGAAGAGCCGTGGCCGGAAATCACGAAGCCGCCTTTCGGGATAGCCTGGTCGTTGCCGCCGATAGAAAGCACTTTGCCTTCGGCGCTGACGCGGCACTCGTAGCCCCATGGGTTGGAGCCGGTGGTTTCGCTTCCGGTGAAGATGACCATATAGTCGGTCAGCCTCGTGCAGTTGACGCCGTTGACCGAAAAATAGAGAACTTCGTCTTCGGCGCTGACGCAGAGAAGGAACGTCGGGAGGACAACAAGTATCACCGCGAGAATGGAGATCAGCTTTTTCATCGTTCTTACCTCGTTTTTCTTAATATGAGCGCGGGGAGAATTTTAAACGTTGAACCTGAAGAGCACGACGTCGCCGTCGTTCATTACATATTCTTTGCCTTCGCTTCTGACAAGGCCGGCGCTCTTGCAGTTGGCGAGCGAGCCTTTTTCGGCAAGCGTTTCGAAGGGGACTACTTCGGCGCGGATAAACCCGCGTTCGAAGTCGGTATGTATCTTGCCCGCAGCCTGCGGAGCTTTGGTGCCTTTCTTTATCGTCCAGGCGCGGCATTCATCTTCGCCTGCCGTTAAGAAGGAGATGAGCCCGAGAAGTTCGTAGGAGGCTTTTATAAGCTTTGAAAGACCGGTCTCGGTAACGCCGAGGTCTTCGAGATAGGCTTTCTGTTCCTCCTCGTCGAGCTCGCCGAGCTCGGCTTCGGTTTCGGCGCAGACGGCGATTATCTCGGCATTTTCGCCTTTTACCGCTTCGACGAGCGCGTTATAATACTCGTTGTCGGTAAGCGGGCGGGAGAGGTCGTCCTCGGAGATATTGGCGCAATATATTACGGGTTTGCCGGAAAGGAGCGGGACTTGAGAAAGAAGCTCGGCTTCGCTTTCGGTAAGGTCGAGCGTACGGGCGGCTTTGCCTTTTATGAGCTCGGCGTTTATCTTTTTAAGCGTTTCGGCATCGGCAAGGGCGGTTTTGTCGCCTTTTCCCTGCTTCGTCAGACGGTCTATCTGTCTTTCGAGCATTTCGATATCCGAAAGGATAAGCTCGGTATTTATCGTCTCGACGTCGCGGGCGGGATCGACGCTGTCTTCGACGTGGATTATCTTGCTCCCGCCGAAGCAGCGGACGACGTGGACTATCGCGTCGACCTCGCGGATATGGGAGAGAAATTTGTTGCCGAGGCCTTCACCCTGCGAAGCGCCTTTTACGAGCCCCGCGATATCGACGAATTCGACGGTGGCGTTGGTGGTCTTTTTCGGGGAATACATCTCGGAAAGCTTTTTTAAGCGTTCGTCGGGCACGGGAACGATGCCGACGTTCGGATCGATGGTACAGAACGCGTAGTTGGCGCTTTCGGCGCCCGCTTTCGTAAGCGCGTTGAACAAGGTGGATTTGCCGACGTTGGGCAATCCGACGATACCGAGTTTCATATTTTTTGCTCCTTTTTCGGACGTTAATACAAAATATTATAATATATACATAATATTACGGTTCAATTATAGTACAAGCGGCGGTTTTTTGCAATATATAATTTTGTTTCACAAATTTTTTCGAAGAAATTTTAACAAAAGTTAAAACAAATATAAACAAAGCGTTGACAAGCGGCGGCGTCGGTGGTATTATGGCGGTACGGTTATAAATTACCGTTAATATTTTTATTGTGAACGAAAAGGGGAAAATAAAAATGCTTACGAAGATTCTCGTCATTGACGACGACGTCAACATCTGCGATCTGCTTCAGATGTATCTTGAAAAAGAGGGGTACGAGGTCAGGACGGTAAACGACGGGATAGACGGGCTTGCCGCTTTTCGCTCCTACGAGCCCGACATGGTTTTGCTCGACATAATGCTGCCGCGCAAGGACGGGTGGCAGGTATGCCGCGAGATAAGGGAACATTCCGCGAAGCCGATAATCATGATATCGGCGAAGGGCGAGACGATAGACAGAGTTTTAGGGCTTGAGTTCGGCGCGGACGATTATATCGTCAAGCCGTTCGACATGAAAGAGGTCTGCGCGAGGATAAAGGCGGTTTTACGCAGATATATGAGAAACGACGCGATAGACGGCGAGCCCGTTAAGTTCGAGGGATTGGAGATATCGCTTCAGAAATACGAGCTTAAAGTAAAAGGCAAGGTCGTCGACCTGCCGCCGAAGGAATTGGAGCTTATTTATTTCCTCGCGGCGAATTATAACCACGTTTTCACGAGGAACCAGCTTCTCGACAAGGTCTGGGGCTTCGACTATCTCGGCGACAGCAGAACGGTCGACGTTCACGTCAAGAGGCTTCGCGAGAAGCTTGAGGGCGCGAGCGATAATTGGAACCTTAAAACTATTTGGGGCGTCGGATATAAGTTTGAGGTTAATGGATAAAGATAAAAAAGAACCGCGAAGAGCGGTTCTTTTTTTGAGCATTCAGCGAAACGCGCTTACGCGCGAATGAAAAAAGATATAAATTTGCCTGCGGCAAATGATATAAGAGATAAGTTTGCTTCGCAAACGAGATAATTGCAAATTGAAAAACAATTTGCAAGTTAAGGTACATTTGCTTCCGCAAATGATTTTTTATTATATAGCTTTAAAAGTTTTTCGCTTCCTTTTTTCAAAAAGGAAGATATACGATAAAAATTTATTCCTTAACGACTGCGAAGCAGTCTTATCTCGCTCGGCGGAGCCGAGTTTATCTCTCATATCGCGCCGAAGGCGTTTATTTCTTGTTTTCGAACGTTTCTTTTTTCTTTATAATATACACCCACGCGGCGGAGCCGGTGTACCCCGTCCATCCCACTC
>JAZUJV010000164.1:0-3881 GCA_045642945.1 Eubacteriales bacterium
TATCGACGCCTTCGATCTCTTTTATATTCTCGGCGAGCTTTAAAGCTATCGGAACGCCGCGGCGGTGTATCCCGACGAGGCATACGTCCTCACAGCCCTGATTTTTCTCGATTATTTCGTGTGATATTCTTTTTAAAGAGCGCGCCATCGCGGCTTCGTCCATAAGGACGGTTTTAGTCGTAAGCATCGTTTTCCTCTTTGTGCGGTCTGCGCCATTTTAATTCGGCAAATAAAAATATCCCGCGTGAACGCAGGATACGGCAAGGCATAAAATATTAAACGCTCTTGTCGGTATCTCTGTACTCGCTTAAAGAACTTTATTGCTTGGATTATACCACCGCGAAAGTTCGTTGTAAACCCCTTTTTTCGAATTTTTTCACAAAATATAGATTTATATTGAAATTTTCGCATATATGTTGTATAATCGCTGGCGGAGTTGATGAATATATGATAGAAGGAATAAGAAAAACGACGCTGCTCGACTACCCCGGCCACGTCGCTTGCACCCTTTTCACCCACGGCTGTAATCTTCGGTGTCCGTTCTGCCACAACGCGTCGCTCGTCGTCCGCGAAAAAGGCGACGGCATAAGCGACGAAGAGCTTTTCGCGTTTCTCGAAAAGCGCGCTTGCATCCTCGACGGCGTATGTATAACCGGCGGCGAGCCGCTTTTACAGAAAGATATAAAAGAACTGATAGAAAAAATACGCTCCTACGGCTATAAAATCAAGCTCGACACGAACGGATTTTTCCCCGAAAAGCTAAAAGATTTACTCGACGGAAAGCTTATCGACTACGTCGCGATGGACATAAAATCCTCGAAAGAGGGCTATGCGAAGGCGACAGGCATCAAAAACGTCGACGTAACAAAGCCCGAACAGAGCGTAAAGCTCATTATGGCGTCGGGCGTCGACTACGAGTTCCGCACCACCGCGGTAAAAGGTATTCACACCGAAGAGGATTTTAAAAAGATTTCGGAATGGATAAAGGGCGCGGAAAAATATTTTATCCAGCAGTTCACCGACTCCGGCGACATCATCGAAAGCGGTTTTTCGGCGTTCGACAAAGGTGAAAGCGAAAAGCTTTTGTCCGCCGTGAAAGAGCTTGTTCCGAACGCGGCTTTAAGGGGCGTATAAAACACTTTCGGCAAATTTCACAAAATTTACACAAGATATTCGGCGTTTTAACAAAACCACAATATCTTGTGTTTTTTTCTATTGACAGTTCCATTCTGTTGTGATATCTTAAACTTGCGTTTTGTTTCGAGCAGACTTCGGAGCGAACGCCTGAAACGTTAATAAATTTCATCATAAAGCCAGTGGCAGAAAAGGAAACAAGAATGTATAAGGTTACGAAAAGGGACGGCTCAACCGCCGATTTTACGATCCAGAAGATCGCCGACGCGATAGCGAAAGCCTTTGAAGCGTGCGAAAGAAACTCCGACAGCAACGTTATAGATTTCCTCGCGCTTAAAGTTACTTCCGATTTTGAGCCCAAGATAAAAAACGATCTTATCGCCGTCGAGGACATTCAGGACAGCGTCGAATCGGTGCTTATCCAGGCGGGCTACGCCGACGTCGCGAAGGCATATATACTCTATCGCCGTCAGCGTGAAAAACTCAGAAATATGAAATCCACGATGCTCGACTACAAAGCCATCGTGGACCAATACGTCAAAAACGTCGACTGGCGCGTCAAGGAAAACAGCACGGTTACCTATTCCGTCGGCGGACTTATACTTTCGAACTCCGGCGCGATAACCGCGAACTACTGGCTTTCCGAAATTTACGACGACGAGATAGCCAACGCCCACCGCAACGCCGATATCCACATCCACGATCTCTCGATGCTTACGGGCTACTGCGCCGGCTGGTCGCTCAAACAGCTTATAAAAGAGGGCTTGGGCGGCGTTCCCGGCAAGATAACCTCCTCCCCCGCGGGACATCTCTCCACGCTCTGCAACCAGATGGTCAACTTCCTCGGCATCATGCAGAACGAATGGGCGGGCGCGCAGGCGTTCTCCTCTTTCGATACCTACCTCGCTCCTTTCGTAAAAATAGATAACCTTACCCAGAAAGAAGTCAAACACTCCATCCAGCCCTTCGTCTACGCCCTCAACACGCCTTCCCGCTGGGGCACCCAGGCGCCTTTCTCGAACATCACCCTTGACTGGACGGTTCCGAACGACCTCGCCGAGCTCAACTGTATCGTCGGCGGCAAGGAAGTCGATTTCAAATACAAAGACTGCGTCAAAGAAATGGCGATGGTCAACAAAGCCTTTATCGAAATCATGATCGAGGGCGACGCCAACGGCAGAGGCTTCCAGTATCCTATCCCGACCTATTCGATCACCAGCGAGTTCGACTGGTCCGAGACCGAAAACAACAAGCTTCTCTTCGAGATGACCGCGAAATACGGCACTCCCTATTTCTCCAACTACATCAACAGCGATATGGAGCCGAGCGACGTCCGCTCGATGTGCTGCCGTTTAAGACGTGACCTTCGCGAACTCCGTAAAAAATCCGGCGGATTTTTCGGAAGCGGCGAATCGACGGGCAGCGTCGGCGTAGTTACGATAAATATGCCGCGTATCGCTTATCTCGCCGAGAACGAAGAAGACTTTATGAAGCGCCTCGACCACATGCTCGACATCTCGGCGCGTTCGCTCAAAGTCAAGAGAACTATCATCACCAAGCTTCTTGACGAAGGTCTTTATCCCTACACGAAACGCTATCTCGGCACCTTCGCCAACCACTTCTCGACCATCGGCCTCGTCGGCATGAACGAAGCGGGCCTCAACGCCAAGTGGATACAGAAGGATATGACTCATCCCGAAACTCAGGAATTCACGAAGCGCGTCCTCAACCACATGCGCGATCGCCTTTCCGACTATCAGGAAAAATACGGCGACCTCTACAACCTCGAGGCTACCCCCGCCGAATCCACCTCCTACCGTCTCGCGAAGCATGACGTCAGCCGCTATCCTTCGATCAAGACCGCGAACGAAAACGGCACTCCCTACTACACCAACAGCTCCAACCTTCCCGTCGGCTACACCGACGATATATTCGACGCTCTCGCCGTTCAGGACGACATCCAGACGCTTTACACCTCGGGCACAGTCTTCCACGCCTTCTTGGGCGAAAAGCTTCCCGATTGGAAAGCCGCCGCTACCCTCGTCCGCAAGATCGCCGAGAACCACAAGCTTCCCTACTACACCATTTCCCCGACCTATTCGGTCTGCGCCGACCACGGCTATATCGCGGGCGAGCATTTCAAATGCCCCGAATGCGGCAAGAACGCCGAGGTCTATTCCCGCATAACAGGTTACTACCGTCCCGTCCAGAACTGGAACGACGGCAAATCGCAGGAATACAAAGACAGAAAGACCTATGACGTTATAAACAAAACCACGGTTTACAGCGACGTCGCGAAGGAAAAAGCGAAGGAATGCTCCTGCTGCCCGAAACCCGAAGCCGAAGGCGCGATCCTCTTCGCCACCAAGACCTGCCCGAACTGCCGCGCCGCCGCCGCTTTCCTTGACAAAGCGGGAATCTCTTATAAAAAGGTCTACGTCGAGGACGACCCCGAGCTTGCCAAATCCCTCGGATTAAAACAAGCGCCCACTCTCATCGTCGGCGACGAAAAGATAGTCAACGTTTCGAACATCAAAAAATACGCCGAAACGAGAGCATAAAAACAAAAAACCGAACGCCCGAGTAAAGCTTGGGCGTTCTTAATGCACGGAGAAAAAATATGTACGATATAATCATAATCGGCGCGGGACCTGCGGGGCTTACCGCCGCAATATACGCAAGACGCGCCGAAAAGAGCGCGGTCATAATCGAAAAAGGCACCTTCGGCGGTCAGATAACCTATTCCC
>JAZUJV010000165.1:0-3068 GCA_045642945.1 Eubacteriales bacterium
CGCTTTGCTATAAGGATATTTACAGAATCTTAAAAAGCGAAGGGTTAGGCGCCGACGTGGTCTCGGGCGGCGAGCTTTATACGGCGCTGTCCGTAGGCTTTCCCGCCGAAAAGATTTATTTCCACGGAAATAATAAGACCCGCGAAGAGATAGTTTACGCGCTTGAACAGAATATCGGCGGATTCATCGTTGACAACGAAGACGAGCTTTTAACCGTCGATGAAGAAGCACACAGGCTCGGAAAAGTGCAGGATATACTTCTTCGCGTAACACCGGGTATAGATTGCCATACCTACGAAGCGGTAGCGACCGGAAAAGTCGATTCCAAATTCGGCGTTCCGATAGAGACGGGACAGGCAATCGAGTTCGTCGGAAAAGCGCTTTCCTGCAAAAACGTTAAGGTAAAGGGTCTGCATTGTCATATAGGCAGTATGATTTTCGACAAAGGTCCGTTTACCGATTCGGCGAAAATCATGCTCGATTTTGCGCTCGAAATCAAAAATAAATACGGTTTCGTCTGCGAGAAGATGAATCTCGGCGGCGGTATCGGCGTAAGATACGTCGAAAGCGACCCCGTGGTTACCATTGACGAGATTATGCACGAAATAAAAGACGAGCTCGACAAGCTTGTAAGCGAAAGAGGACTTAAAAAGCCCACGTTTCTTTTCGAGATGGGCAGATACGTCTGCGCCGCGGCGGGTATGACTTTATATACCGTCGGCTCGGTTAAGACAGTCAACGGATATAAGAATTATGTTTGTATCGACGGCGGTATGACCGACAACCCGAGATTTGCGCTTTACGAATCGAAATATACGGTTTACAACGCCTCGAAGCCCGAGGAAAAAGATGAGTTTGTCGCCGACGTGGCGGGAAGATGCTGCGAGAGCGGAGACCTTATAGGCAAAGATATGCGCGTTCAGAAATTCATAAAAGGCGATATTCTCGCCGTTTGCGTAACCGGCGCGTATAATTACACGATGTCCTCGAATTACAACAGAGTTCCGAGACCCGCTATGGTTTCGGTTGCTGACGGCGCTGACCGCCTTGTTATCAGACGCGAAACTTACGAAGATATCGTAAAGAACGAGTTATAAGATGAGCCCCGATATTTCGGGGCTTTTTCAAAAGGAGGACGCCGGAATGTCTTTTTTTAAAAAGATATTCAACAGACCTTTACAGCCGAATATTTGCGGCGGATATATCAGCAGGAGAGAGCATTGCTCTAAGGCGGATAACGCGGGAAGCAGGCTTACGGAATTACACTATTCGCGGTATATCCGCAAAGAAAACGTCGAGTCTTTGGATATCACTCTTGCAAGCGGTGAACTCAAGGTCAGTATATTAAAAGACCAATGGCATCTCGCTTACGAGTATTCGTCGTTTGCGGACAAAAATTTAATTGAAAAAGTAACCGAAATAATCGCGGGAAGCGGGATTTTGGATTACAATAAATGGGACGTTGAAGTCAGCGGGCTGCCGCCTTGCGACGACTGTAAATTTTCCGCCGAATTCGAAAACGGGTGTAAAGCTTACGTGAGATTTAACGGCGGGCATATGCCGGCGGGCTTTTCCGACACGGATGACAGAATTATTGAAGAAATAACCACATTGACGGGATACAGCCCCGAAAAATGCAAAGAAGCGCCGAAATACGTAAATCCGTTTTACGGTGAGCATAATTTTGAATATACCTATAAAAACAAAACCGAAAAGATAGTATGCACGCTGCACGATCCGATCGAAAACCATAACGGACTTATCAAGGCGTCGGGGGATTTCGGCGATTTTGAAATTATATGCGACGCGTCGAAGGTTTACGGCGGCAAAACGAAGTATTTTTACTACGTTGCCGAATACCTGTCCGATTCAAATGAAAGACTCGGAAAAGGCGACCTTGCGGTGATACTGACAAAAGAAGGCGAAGGATTCGGCATCGAATTTTGCGCGTTAAAACGATTCTTTTCGGAAAAAGGTGAGATAAAAAGCATATGAATATTAAACTTGTAAAATTAAGCTATGAATATAAAGACAAGCTTTTCGACATGATGAAAGAATGGCTTGCAGTCGAAAAGGATTTTTCGCCGTACGTAATAAGGAAAAACGATTACAGAGATTTTGAATATTATCTCGAAAATCTTGAAACGAAAGAGCCGACTCCAGAGGGGCGTGTGCCGGATTCGGTGTTCTTCTGCCTCGACACGGACAGAGACATTTTCGTCGGCGCGGTGAATATAAGGCATTATCTCAACGATTCGCTGCTTTATACGGGCGGACATATCGGCGACGGTATACGTCCGAGCGAGCGGAGAAAAGGATACGCGACCGCGATGATAGGGCTGGCGCTCGAAGAATGTAAAAAACTCGGCATAAAGAGAGTTTTGATGACCTGCGATAAAGACAATATCGGCTCGGCAAAGTCTATTATAAAGAACGGCGGTGTTTTGGAAAACGAGGTCATCAACGAAGAAGGCGTTTTGGAACAACGCTATTGGATAGAATTGTAATTATCTTCAGAATACTATTGACAATCAATTGATTATATGGTATACTTTCCGCAAAGGAAGTGAATACTTTGAAAAAAGTAAGAATAACTGCCGTACGAAAGGTTTGGTACGCAGACCTTTCGGCAAAATACGAGAACCCGATAGAGCACAGCTGCGACATAAAAGAAGGCGACGTGTTTATCGCGAACGGATACTTAAAGCCCGGGGGATTTTGCGACAGCGCGTGGGAGAGCATATCACCGTTCGTGCTCGCTCTTTCGCATGGAGGAAGCGATTTTTACGGCGGATGGATGAAAGACCCGAGAAGCGCCATGATTTCATGTAACGACGGTTTCAGACCCGTAAGCTTCTATCTTGAAGCTTTGGATGAAGACACAGAATAGAATTTGGAGAGATAAAAATGCTTTATATAAAGAATTTAACTAAAAAATACGGCGACGTCAAAGCCGTCGACGATCTTTCGCTTCATATAGCTCCCGGCGAGATTTACGGTTTTATAGGACACAACGGAGCGGGGAAGACCACCACTCTTAAAAGCGTAGTCGGTATACTCGGGTTCGA
>JAZUJV010000166.1:0-10966 GCA_045642945.1 Eubacteriales bacterium
GGGAGATTTTATGGCTAAAAAACAGGAAAGCGCTTTGCCGCCGTCGAGTTTTTTTATCGGGAGCATATTTATAAAAAACAGCGTAAAATTCACGGCGGCGGAGAAAATGATATAATCCGAACGGAAAAAGACGGAGAAAAATAGCGAAAGAAGAAAGAGAGAAATCGAGGCGGCGGGGCCCGAAAGGGCGACGGAAAGCTCGTCGCGGAAAGACATCCCTTCGGGGACGACGATGAGCGCGCCCATGGGGAGAATATCTGTACGGCGGGGAGAATAACCCGCTTTTTTCAACGCGAAAATGTGGCCGAGCTCGTGAAAGGCGGCGGAGAAAAAGAGGATACAAAACGGGAAAAATCCCTCGTTCGCGAGCATTATAAGTAAAAACGGAAGCGAAAGGACACTTATTCGTATTCTTGCACGCGGGAAAACGAGCCAGAGGGGATTTTTATGGGTAATGGGTTCGAATCCCATCAACCACCCCACCTTTCGACTATCGAAAACAGCGAGCCGCCGAAGGGAGCGGGAGACGAAGTGTTAAACACGGAGGCATAGCGGTTTTTTAATTTTGCCGACAGAACGGAAGCGGCGGCGGAAAAGAGGAGAAGCAGACAGAGGGCGAGGATATCAAAGCGGAAAAACGGTTTTTTCAAGATGACACCTTCTTAAAAATATTTTTATTCGCAAGCGATTGCGACAAATTATTCGTACTTCCCTTTCTATAATAAGAAGCGGGGGTCGGTTTTATGTATGAAGAGATGACAGTAATTTACGCAGACGTTTTGTTTTTTATCAACTTTTTCATTGACGCGCTTTGCCTTTTCGTCGCGGGGAGGGTCTGTTCGAGGGCTTTTAAGATATGGCGGATAATCGCGGCGGCGGTTTTCGGCGGGGCTTATTCGTTTTTGCCGTTTCTGATTGATTTACCGATATATTTTTCGCTTCCTTTACATATTATCGCGGCGTTTTTGATAACTCTTATCGCTTTCGGAAGCGGCGGGGCGAAGAAAAACATTCTGACGCTCGGAGGATTTATTATCGCCTGCACGCTTTTGGGCGGGGCGGTAACGGCGGCTTTCGGGACGGAGGTCGGAGAACACGCGAGGCCGATAGTGATAATTCTTATATGCGCGGTGGCGGCGCTTTCGCTTACGGTTTACGGCATGGTCTTCGCATCCGGCGCGAAGGCGGGGACGGCGAGGATAAAGGTTTTTTGCGGGGACGAAACATTTTATTTTAATCTGCTTAAAGACAGCGGAAACCTCGTTACCGAGCCGTTTTCGGCTTTGCCCGTCATTATCGTTTCGTCGAGCGCGTTCCCCTTCCCTTTCGATTCGCCGGAGAGCGAGGCGTTCCCTTATCACATTCGGGCGATACCTTATAAGACGAGCGCGGGGAGCGGATGTTTTTTCGGGTTTTTGCCCGACGGGATAGAGCTGACTACCAAAAACGGCAAGGCGAAAAAGATAAAGGCGTATATCGGGATAGACACGGAGAACGTTTCGTATTCGGGCTACGACGGGCTTTTGCCCGCGAGCGTATTTTAGGGGGATAAAAGATGAAGCTTAAAATCAAAAACGGGATTTTAGAAACGATAAAAAGACTGTTTTCGGAGGGCGGAGTTTATTATATCAACGGTCCGCAGACGCTTCCGCCGCCGCTTTCAAAGGAGGAAGAAGACGAGTTGACGGCAAGATTGCCGTATGACGCGGAAGCGAAAAATATGCTTATCGAGAGAAATCTTCGGCTTGTCGTTTACATCGCGCGAAAATTCGAGAGCGGCGCGCTCGGGATAGAGGACCTTATCTCGATAGGGACTATCGGGCTTATAAAGGCGATAAGCACCTTTAAAAACGACAGGCAGATAAAGCTCGCGACGTACGCTTCGCGGTGCATAGAAAACGAGATTCTTATGTTTATCCGCAAGAACGCGGGGTTAAAAAGCGAGCTTTCGCTCGACGAGCCTTTAAACACCGACTACGACGGGAACGAGCTTTTGCTTTGCGACGTGCTCGGGACGGACGGCGACCACGTTTATAAAAGCTTGGAGGAAAGCGAGGACAGGCGGATGATAGCGAAAGCGATAGAGAGTCTTTCGCCGAGGGAGAAAAGGATAATCGAGCTTCGGTACGGGATGACGAAAAGCGGGAAAGAATTGACGCAGAAGGAAGCGGCGGACGCTTTGGGGATATCGCAAAGCTATATTTCGAGGCTCGAAAAGAAAATAATCGCGAAGCTGAAGGATTATCTGATACGTCAAAACTATTGACATAAAAAGCAAAATCGGTTATAATACGCAGGTAAATATACGGTATTTTATCGGTTATTATTCAATAAGATATAGTATGGACACGCCGCGGCGTCAACGCGGACATTTTTAAAGAAAGGAGGGTACGCATATAGGCATTTTCAAACGCGAGACCGCGAAGGAAACGGAGAGCAATCTGCCGAAGGCGGTGGCTTTCGTTGACTACGAGCACTGGTACATATCTTTAAAGAACAACTATGGGCTTTCGCCGAACATAAAGGGTTGGTTCGAGGATCTTAACTCGAAGTTCAATTTGCTTGAAGTCAACTTTTTCGCGGATTTCTCGCACAAGAGTTTAGCAGACGAAATCGGGAAAATTCGTCTTTATTCAAACAAGATAATCGACACACGCAGCCCGAACGGAGTTCAGAAGGACTTCACGGATTTCATCATTCTTGACAATATGTATCAAAAGGCGCTTTCGGCAAGCGACGTTGAAACTTTCATTTTGTTTTCGGGCGACGGGCATTTCGGGTCGGTAACGTCATTTCTTAAGAACTTTTATCACAAGAACGTAGTCATTTACGGCATAAACGGTTCGTTTTCGAAGCAGCTTCGCGAGACGGCGAACGAGTTTTATATCCTTCCCGACGAAAAAGACGTAAACGAAAGCTTTTATTCACACATTTTCGATTATCTTAAAACGAGCTCCGCGCCGAAATATACCGAAGCTGTTGATTACGCTTTAAAGAAGAGCCACGGCAAGACCGACAAGCAGAAAATAGAAAAAGCGATGAAGACGCTTATCGAACAGAGAGTCATCGAGGAGCGCACGCTTCCCGGCGGAAAAGGCAAAAAGCAGAAGCTTTTATTCGTGGACTGGGAGAAAGCCGACAGGCTTATGAAGGTCGAAGAAGACGTTTTGGTATAGTTTATATTACAAATAAGTAATTATTTTCGAAAAAACTATTGTAAAACGGATTACTTCGTGGTATAATACTTAAAAAGAACAGTAAAAGAGTAAAGAGAGGGTTGAATAGTTAACCCTCTCTTGAATTTTTGATACGGAGGAAATATGGCAGACAAGAAAAGCAATATCGCGTCGAAAGTACGCGCGGCCGTCGAAGAAACGGTCGTCGGCGCGGGATATAAGCTTTGGGACGTTACTTATTATAAAGAGGGTCCCGAGATGATTCTCGAAATAGCCATCGACAAGGAAGGCGGGATTTCCATAAACGATTGCGCCGAGGTTACGAGACTTATCGAGCCGATCATCGACGAGCTTGACCCTATCGAGGAAAGCTATTGCCTTCAGGTCGCTTCGGCGGGCACGGTAAGGAATCTTACGAAGGACGAACACATAAGCTTCGCGAAGGAAAGCGGGCTTAAAGTGCTTATCGGGCTTTTCACGGCGGTAGACGGCAAAAAGGAATTCGAGGGCGTTATCACCGATTTCGACGGCGAGACGCTTAAGATGATTTCGGACGGAAAAGAATATAACTTCAATAAAAAACAAATCACCAAAATAAACGCCGAGTTTGAGGCGGAAGCCGACGGCGAAAACGAAGGAGACGAAGATGAACAAGGAACTGTTTGAGGCGCTTGACGTTCTCGAAAAGGAAAAAGGAATCCAGAAGGATTATATGATTGAGCGTATCGAGGCGGCTTTGCTTTCGGCTTACCGCAAGGAGAACGCAGGCAACGAAAACGCGAGAGTAAAGCTCGACCCGCTTAAACAGGACGTCAAGCTTTATAAACAGCTTACCGTCGTAGAAGAAGTCATCGATCCGATGACCGAAATATCGCTCGAGGACGCAAGAATGAAATCCAAGAGATACAAGCCCGGCGATATTTATGAAATCGAGCTTAAGACCAAAACCTTCGGTAGAATAGCCGCGCAGGCCGCAAAGCAGGTCATTATCCAGGGTATTCGTGAAGCGGAACGCGGAAACATGATTCGCGAATACGAAGAGAAGAAGGAAGAAGCCGTTACCGCCGTAGTAGTACGCGTTGACCCGACGACCGGAAACGCAACTCTTGAAATCGGCAAAAACGAGATGGTACTTTTCAGAAACGAGCAGATACCCGGCGAAAGCCTTCAGGTCGGCGACAGGATAAAGGTTTTCATCACCGAGATAAAGAAAGAGACCAGAGGCCCGAGCATCGTTCTTTCGAGAATACACCAGGGACTTATATCCAGACTTTTCGAGCTTGAAGTACCCGAAATAAAAGACGGCACGGTAGAGATCGTAAGAGTAGCGCGTGAAGCGGGCAGCAGAACGAAGATCGCCGTCCGTTCCAACGACGAAAAGGTCGACGCCATAGGCTCCTGCATAGGCCCGAAGGGTGCGAGAAAGAACAACGTTACCAACGAGCTTTGCGGCGAAAAGATAGACATTATCCCTTACAGCGACGACATAGAGCAGTTTATTAGCGCGGCACTCGCGCCCGCCACCGTTGATTCCGTTACGAAAACGGCTGATTCCGACAGATCGTTCAGAGTTCTTGTTGACGACGACCAGCTTTCGCTCGCTATCGGCAAGGAAGGACAGAACGCAAGACTCGCAGCCAAGCTTACCGGTTGCAAAATTGACATAAAGAGCCGCAGCCACGCGGAACAGGAATAATACGCGGAGGTGAGACCTTTGACCGGAAAGAAAACGCCGCAGAGGAAATGTATCGCCTGTAACGAGATGAAGGACAAGAAAGAGCTTTTAAGGATAGTCCGCACGCCAAACGGAAGCGTCGAGCCCGATTTTTCGGGAAAAGCCGACGGCAGAGGCGCGTATATATGCAGGAACATAAAATGCTTTGAGGCGGCTTTGAAATCGAAGCGGTTTGAAAGAACTTTCGGCGTAAAGATAAGCGATGAGGTTTATTCGTCGCTTCGCGCCGAAATAGAAAAAGCGTGATTCAGAAAGGAAGCGATACCCGTTGATCGAAAAAGAAAAAGGAATAATCGGGCTGGGCATGCGCGCCGGAAAGATCGCTTTCGGGACGGAAAACGTTCTGGAAGCTATCAGAAAGCGCAAAGCGAAGCTTGTGATAGTAGCGGGCAGCGTTTCGGAAAACACGAAGAAGACGCTTTTTGACAAATCAGCTTTTTATTCGGTCAAAGCGGAAGAAACCGCGCTCACCGCGGAAGAATTGGGAAAGGCTATCGGAAAGCGCATTACCGCCGCAGTCGCGTTCACCGACGCGAGCTTCGTAGCGGCATACGCAAAAGCGAAAGCCGAAAACAACGCCGATTTTGGAAAGAGGGAATAATTTATGGCTATAACGAGTGAAAAATACAGAATAAACGCCCTTGCCAAAGATTTTGACATCAAGAGCAAGGACATATTGGAAATTCTTGAAAAAAGCGGATATACGGGGAAAACGCACATGGCGGTCCTCGACGAAGACGAGCTTTCGCTTATCTTCGAGACTATCACGCAGAGAAACCAGATAGACATTACCGCGTTCTTTAAAGAATTTGACGACAAAAAGAAGGCAAAAAAAGAGGAAGAGCGCAAAGCGGCCGAGGCTGCAAAAGCGGCTTTGGAAGAAGAAAAGCGCAAGAAGAAAGCGGCTGCCGCGGCGGCAAACCCGCAGAAAGCCCAGCAGCAACAGCAGCAGAAAAAACGCTCGAGAGACGAAGTCCGCGTTGTCGATACCAGAGGTACGGCGAGCGTCGACCTTTCGAAATACGACGAAAATATTCTTAAATACGACAACAATGTCAGCGACAAGCAGACGAGCGTACAGAAGATAAAGAAAAAGAACAAATTTGCCGATCAGCAGAAAGGCAAAAAGCAGTTCGACAAAGCAAGACAACAGCAGCTTCAGAAGCAGCAGAACAAGCCGAAGCCCGTTCAGCTTAAAATTCAGGTCCCCGACAGCATAAGCGTTACCGAGCTTGCTTCGAGAATGAAGATAACCGCGCCTGACGTCGTTAAAAAGCTTTTCGGCATGGGCGTTATGGTATCCGTCAACGAGAACGTAGACTATGATACCGCTTATCTCGTAGCCGACGAATTCGGCATAAAGGTCGAAAAAGAAATTGTCGTTACGCTTGAAGAAAAGCTTTTCGACGAGAGCGAGGACAGAGAAGAAGATCTCACCCCGAGAGCTCCCGTTATATGTGTTATGGGCCACGTTGACCACGGCAAGACCTCGCTTCTCGACGCTATTCGAAACACCAACGTTACGGCGGGCGAAGCGGGCGGCATCACGCAGGCGATAGGCGCTTACAGAGTTAAAGTCGACGACAGAGACATAACCTTCCTTGACACACCGGGCCACGCGGCGTTTACCGCAATGAGAGCGAGAGGCGCGAACCTTACGGATATCGCGGTCCTCGTCGTAGCGGCTGACGACGGCATTATGCCCCAGACTATCGAGGCTATAAACCACGCGAAAGCGGCGGGAGTTACGATAATCGTCGCGATAAATAAGATGGACCGCGAGGGCGCGGACCCCGAAAAGGTCAAGAGCGAGCTTACCAAATATGACCTTGTTCCCGAAGAATGGGGCGGCGACACTATATGCGTTCCCGTCTCGGCGCTTAAACGCCAAGGCATAGATAAGCTTCTTGAGATGATCCTTCTCTCGGCGGATATGCTTGAGCTTAAAGCAAACCCGAACAGAGCGGCAAAGGGTATCGTCGTCGAGGCGAAGCTCGACAAGGGCAGAGGCGCCGTCGCGACGCTTCTCGTTCAGAACGGTACGCTTAAGAACGGCGACATCATCATAGCCGGCACCGCAGTCGGCAGAGTCAGAGTTATGACCGACGACAAGGGCAGAAAGATCAACGCCGCAGGTCCTTCCGTTCCCGTAGAGATAATGGGTCTTTCGGAAGTTCCCGAAGCGGGCGACTTCTTCTCCGCCGTTGCAGACGAAAGAATGGCGAGAGAGCTTGCCGAACAGCGCAAAGCAAAGAAGAAAGAAGACGAAGCCGGCAGCACGAAGGTTTCGCTTGACGATATATTCGAACAGATCGGCAACGGCGTTAAGAGTCTTAACGTTATCATCAAAGCCGACGTTCAGGGCTCGGCAGAGGCTGTCAAATCCTCGCTTGAAAAGCTTTCGAACGAAGAAGTCAAGGTCAACGTGCTTCACGCGGCGGCAGGCGGCGTTACCGAAAGCGACGTTATGCTCGCGAACGCGTCGAGCGCGATTATCGTCGGATTCAACGTTCGCCCCGACAAGAACGCTACCGATATGGCGGCGAGAGACAAGGTCGAGATCCGCACATACAGAGTTATTTACGACTGTATCGAAGAGATCGAAGCGGCTCTTAAAGGTATGCTCGCCCCGAAATACAGAGAAAACGTTATCGGCCACGCCGAAGTCAGAAACGCTATTCGCGTTCCTTCCGTCGGCACCATCGCGGGCTCTTACGTTCTCGACGGCAAGGTTACGAGAAACGCTCTTTGCCGCGTCGTTCGCGACAGTATCATCATCTTCGAGGACAAGATCGCGTCGCTTAAACGCTTTAAGGACGACGCGAAAGAAGTCCTTCAGTCGTTTGAATGCGGCATAGGTCTCGAAAAATTCAACGATATCAAGGTCGGCGACGTTCTCGAATGCTACGTCATGGAGGAAATTGAGCGCTGATGGGCAACCACAGACAGGATAAGCTTAACAACGCGGTAAGCGTAACGCTTGCCGAGATCATACGCGAAGTAAAGGATCCGAGAGTTTCGGGAGCGTTCGTCAGCATCGTCGGCGCTTCCGTTTCGCCCGATCTTTCGACGGCGAAGGTTTTTTACAGCGTTCTCGGAGAAGACGAGGGCGTTGACAAGGGCATCGCTTCGGCGAGTGGTTTTATTCGCAGCGAGCTTGCGAAAAAGCTTAATCTTCGCATTACGCCGAAGCTGACGTTTATTCGCGACAACAGTACCGAAAAAGCTATGAATATTTCGCGCATATTACGCGAAGAGGAAAGCAAACAAAGTGGAGAAAACTGACATAAACGGCGCCGCGGAGTTTTTAAAGGCGAACGACGGATATATTTTATATTCGCATTTTCTTCCCGACGGGGACACCGTGGGGTCGGCGACTGCGCTCGTTTTGGCTTTACAAACGCTTGGAAAAAGGGCTTACGCCTATTGTTCGGGCGAGATACCCGAAAAGTTAAATATTATTCCGCACGAAGGGATATTTTTAAAAGACGAGCCCGAGGGAATGATACCCGTAAGCATCGACGTCGCGAGCTGCAAGATGCTCGGGAACACGAAGGTTGCGCACTTTGCGCTTTCGGTAGACCACCACGCGATAAACTATATTTCCTGCGACAGGCTTCTTATCGACGACACGAAGATAGCGACGGGCGAGATAGTTTATTCGCTTATAAAAGCGCTTGGCGTAAGTATCACGAAGGATATAGCTTCGTCTCTTTACGCGGCGATATGCTCGGACAGCTGCTGTTTTAAATACGAGCACACGACGGCGCAGACTTTGAAAATCGCGGCGGAACTTATCGAAGCGGGCGCGGACAGCGTTAAGATCTCGAGAGAGCTTTTCGACAGAAAAACGAAAGAGCAGTTCGCCGTCGAAAAATACGCTTACGATAATCTGGAGTTTTTATGCGGCGGGCGTTTTGCCGTCGTCGCGATAGACATGCACGACAGCGCGCTTATCGGCGCAAAAGGCTCGGATTTTGACAGCGTAAACACCATTCCGATAAGTGTAAAAGGCGTTGAGGCGTCGGCGGTATTACGCGAAAACGAAGGAAAAATAAAGATAACCTTACGCTCGGCGGGAGTTATCGACGTCGCGCAGCTTGCGAAAGCAAACGGCGGCGGAGGACACAAGTTTGCCGCGGGATTTACGTACAGCGGCAGTCTTTTTGACGCCGAAAGAAAAATAAAAGAGATTTTTTCGAAATTATGACCAAAAACGGTATCATCGTTATAGACAAGCCGAGCGGGATAACCTCGCACAACGTTATAAGCAAGTTACGCTGGCTTTTGGACGAACAGAAAATAGGACATTGCGGCACGCTTGACCCGATCGCATCGGGCGTTTTACCTGTTATGGTCGGGAACGCCGTAAGGGCAAGCGAATATCTTGTCGACCACGACAAAAGATATTTCGCGGGCATCGAGCTCGGGTACGAAACCGACACGGAGGATATTACCGGAAACGTTCTGACGCGGTTTGACGGGAAATTGCCGACTTTTGAAGAGTTCGCGGAATGCGTCAAGAGTTTCGAGGGCAGACAATACCAGACGCCGCCGATGTATTCGGCTTTGAAGGTCGGCGGAGTAAAGCTCGTAAACCTCGCGAGGGACGGGATAACCGTCGACCGCAAGGAGCGCGAGATTTTTATAAGCGAAATAGAGCCCTTTGAGACCGAGGACGGATATTTTATCGACGTCAAATGCTCACGCGGGACCTACATCCGCACGCTTTGCGCTGACATCGGGCGAAAGCTCGGATGTTTCGGCGTTATGAGCTCACTCGTTCGCACGGAGGTCGGGCAGTTCAAACAATCCGACGCCGTTAAATACGACGATCTTTGCAATATGACGCGCGAAGAGATTTGTAACAGGCTTATTCCGACGGACACGCTTTTTAAAAATCTTCCCGAGGCGAGAGCCGACGCCTTTTTCACGAAGCTTTACGTCAACGGCGAGAAGATAAGGCTTGGGAAATTACGCGGAATTTACGGAGAAGTCGGCGACGAGTTTCGGTTTTACGTCGGGGACGAGTTCAACTCGATAGGCGAAATTATTCTCGGAAACGACGGCAAAAAATATTTCACGCGAAAAAAGAAATTCTGACGCCCGATTACAACATAAAAAGACAAGACAGGTATGGTATTATAAGCCATACCTTTTTATTTTGCGGGAGGAAGAATATGAAAATTGCGGAAATTTTGGGGAAAGAAAAGTTTTTTGTCGCGGAATTAAAGATAAATTCGATATACCCGAACCCATTGCAGCCGCGTAAGAATTTTGACGGCGAGGAATTAGAATCTTTAGCGGAGAGCATAAAGGCACGGGGGCTTATCCAGCCGATAACCGTCAAGAAGGCGAGCCGTATTCCCTCCCCCGATTTAAAGCCGAAGGGGGAATATGAGATCGTCGCGGGGGAGCGGCGGTGGCGGGCATGCAAGCTTATCGGGCTTAAAACGGTGAAATGCATAGTTATTGAGGCGGACAAGACGGAAAGCGCATATCTCGCGCTGACGGAGAACATTCAGCGAAGCGATTTGAACTATTTTGAGGAAGCGGCGGCGATGCAGATGCTTCTTATCATGACGGGAAAAAGCCAGACGGAGCTCGCGAAAGAGCTATCTATCTCGCAGTCGGCGATATCGAACAAGCTACGCCTCTTACGTCTCTCCGAGCGCGAGCGGCTTATGGCGAGCGAAAACGGGTTTTCGGAACGGCACGCACGGGCGCTCGTTCGCATAGAGAGCGAAAAAGAGCGGCGGGCTTTGATGCTCGCGATCATAAAAAACGACCTCTCGGCGAAGGACACCGAGAGGCTTATCGAGGGATATTTAAGCGGGAAAGCGGCGGAAGAAACGCCGAAGGAAAAGAAAAAAGCGCCGAGCGTCAGGGGCAGCATCGGGAACATCGGGTTCCTTTTCAACACGCTGGACAAATCCGTAAAAATGCTTAACGGCGCGGGCTACAAGGCGGATTGGGAGAAGGAAGAGGGGGAAAACGGTGTTAAGGTTACGATAAGCATACGCAGGGGATGACGCTCTTCCTTTTCGAGAAAAGG
>JAZUJV010000167.1:0-1724 GCA_045642945.1 Eubacteriales bacterium
AAGACCGCGTGGAATACCTCGCTTCTGCCGTCGGCATCGACCTCCTCATCCCCGAGGAAGACCTCTACCGCACCGCGCTCGACTACTCTCTTCCCAACAAAAACGGGACAACCTACGGCGACCGCGAAGCGCTTCTCGCAAGGCTCAAAGGCGTCGAGGACGAATGTGATTACTACGTCATCTCGCTCGACCAGATGATCTCCGGCGGCCTCGTCGCTTCCCGCTGGCTCGATAATACCGATCTCACTCTCGAAACCGCAATTGCGAATTATATAATACAGCTCGCCGAGACCAAACACGTCATCCTCTTCGATACCGTTATGCGTCTCGCCTCCACAGCCGGCTACGGCGGCTACGGAGTTGACGAATATAACGCGCTTCGCGATTACGCGGGCAAACCGCGCAAACAGTTCTCGGGCGCCGACCTGACCGTCGATAATATAATCGCCAACTACAAAATCGGTCCCGACGGCAGCGAGATCTCCACCTCTCTCACCGCGGCACAGCTCAAAAAATATTTCGATTCCCGCACGAGAAAGCTCCGTATAATCGACTATATTTTAAAAGCCGCCACCGACGATATCGAAGCGATCTATATCGGCGTGGACGATTCCAAACCCCAAATCACCGTCCAGACCAATGAAATAAACTATATCAAATCCCTCTGCGGCGATAATATGACGCTCTTCACCGGCGCCGACGAGCTCGGGCTTTTGGGCATCGCCAAGGTTATGACGATGATCTACGGACAGGCAAACTGCAACGTTACCTATTACGGCGGACACGAAAACGACGCCGCCGACGCCTACGACCCCGATACGCTTAAAATGGGCGTCGAAAAACATCTTCTCGCCGCCGGCGCGACGGTAACCTCGTCTGACCCCGAGGCTTTGCAGGTCCTCGTTCTCACCAAGAGCTATTCAAGTGCCGCCGCCGATTCCCTTATCGCCAAAGCGAAAGAGCTTACCGATAAAGGGCTTCCCGTCTGCGTCGTCGATTGCGCGTCCGACGGAAAGGGAGCCTATTTCTTCCAGAAACTTCTCGATCCCGAAAGCGGCATCAAGCTTATGCGCCTGCTCGGCTACTCCAACTGGAACACCGTCGCCAACTCGCTCGGCATAGCCACGGGCAACGCCATTTCGAGATATCTCTACCTCTATCACGGCGCGGGCGCTACCGCCGCCTCCAACGACGCGTTCTTAAAGGTAGCTTCCTTCTCCTACGTCAAGGATATCTCCTACCGCGTCTACGGCGTAGGCGACCTTTACCGTACCACGTATTTCTATGACCCCGCCGTTATCGTCGGCCTGCTCAATCAGTCGGATATCATGACGGGCATCAATACCTTCTCGACCCATAAAACCATCTCGCTTTCCGGTTTCCGTCGACCTTGGGATCGCGCGTTCGAAGCAACTTGGAATATCAACTTACAGTAATCAAATCAATAATAAAAGACCGCTTCGGCGGTCTTTTTTATTATTCGTCTTTCTTCCCCGCAAGCATCGGCGGCTAAAATTCCGTCATCGCAACAAAAACCGTCGGTTTTTGCCGCTTGCTTTGTCAACTTCGGGGAATAATAGACCTTGCCTACTAAATCATAACATTCTCCGCGAAAGTTTACTTTCGCGCTTTAAAAGCTTTTTTGCCTACTTTTTTCACGAAAAAAGTAGGTCGGTTCCTTTTCTCGAAAAGGAACAATCGCGTATCCCGTTACGCTGCGTTCT
>JAZUJV010000168.1:0-1978 GCA_045642945.1 Eubacteriales bacterium
CGAGAAGGCATACGAAGGCAGAGAGTCGGAATATAAGGACAACGAGATATCCTTCGAGCTCGTTTCGGCGGACAGATACGACAAGGACACGAAGAAATTTGCCGAAATCAAAGAAAAATACGATAAAAAGGGCGACGGAGACAGAATAAAAGAGGTCTGTATCGTCAGGATGAACGTTATCAACGGCGAAAGCAAACAGACGCATAATTATATAGTCGTTAAAATCGGGCTGCGCTGGTTTTACGCCTATGCTCAATGATTTCAGCCGTTTGAAAAATGCACAGACCGCACAAAAAGAAAAATATACATTTTTTGTAAAACCAAAAGTCGAGCCGATTGTTTCGGTAGATTTTTAAGTGGCGCTTAAAAATCGAATTATTTTATTTTTTGTGCTATGAACGAAAACCTTCGACTGCCGTAGATTACTACGTCGACGCTCGGTTTTCGTCCATTCTGCACTATTTTTCAGTCGGCTGTCGATGAACGATTTTGGAGGATTATATGGAATTTTTAATAGACGAAAAGGGCTTTAAATTAAGAATAGAGCACGAAAAGAAGGAATATGGCGCGAATTATCAGCCGTTCCGCAACATTTTTGACGGCGTTACCGAGATATGCGGGAAAGACGTCAGCGGGTACGAGGCAAAGGTCGAATATAAGAAGCGCGAGGACGGGACTTATATTTACAGCAACAACCCCGAGATGCTCGCGAAAGAGGATATCGGGCAGGCGATACTTCGCACGGAAAACCTCACGGGAAATATATTTTTTACCTACGAGCACAGCAACAGAACCGGCATTGATTGTTATTTCGGGTATCAGATAAAAAACGACGGCGAGAGCGAGGTTACCGTTAAAATCAAGAATCTCGGGTTCCAGATCGACGGAGAATGGCTCGGGCAGAGGTCCTGGAGCGATTTTTACGGAACGGAGTTTTCCCTTCCCTTCGATTATTTTCTCGACAGCGGCGAGGTCAACCCGATATACGTCGGCTGCGACTACGTTAAATACAAACCCGAAAGGCACGAAGCCGAGGAATATAAAATTCCCGCGGGGGAATATATCTACGTTCTCGGCGGGACGAGCGAAGACGCTTATAAGCATATTAACGTTTTCGGCACGGCGGACAGAAAGATAAAATTCGGGAAATGCTCGAACGCGGCGGTATATTTTGAGGTAAGCGGCGGGAGCGTTACGGGAACTTTTTATTGCTACACCGACGCAAGTCAGGTAAAAGCCGAGCCGAAAAGGCAGGGATTTATCACGACGAGGGTGAATTCCGAGGGGAAAGAGATCCTTTACGGCAAGCAGTATAAGGGCGTCGATTATTCGGCGGGACTTATCGAAGCGAAGATAGATTTTATCGTCGACGACGACACGAAGAGCGGGAAACTGCCCGTGTTTTACGAAAAACGTGTCGACGAGGACTATAAGAGCAAGAACGCGCCTTATCAGAAATACGACCTTATTACCAAGGTTTTGCATAGGGACAGCTGGCTTGTCGCTTTAAACCCGATAAGCGTCGAGGACGCTATCGGCGAGGATATGATGGTCTTTAACGACTATGACGTCGACGGGAACCCTGTCTGCATCGAGCCGTGGAGGGCGGATTTTGACGGCGAGCCCGCGAACATCGGCAACTGGATGGTGCAATATACCGACAATTTCACCTTCGTAAACGTCGGGAAGAAGGACAGAAAATTCAAGATCTTTAAAAGAGGCAACGGCGGGGTGCTTTTCTCGATGACGAGAAACGAGGAGGGCAAGATACTTTCGACATATTGCAACTGCAATCCTTATCATTTCGGCAGCGAAAAAGAGATTTTCGACGGCGTGGACAAGAGCTTACTCGCAGAGAAAAACGGGCGGCTTTATTTTAAGGTCGCGGACGGCAGGCCGTATTGCGACGTGGTCGACGAAAGGGCGCTTTGCTATGAAATTACCGTCAAGGCGGGAGGCTTTGAGCGCGTCAGCGTCG
>JAZUJV010000169.1:0-2333 GCA_045642945.1 Eubacteriales bacterium
AGAACGGCCTGTTTCGCCATTTTAAAATGCTTCGATTTGGAACCCCAATAGCCCTTAGCGAGCTTGAGCATTTTATTTCTTCTTTTTCTGGTGGATAATGCGCCTTTTACTCTTGCCATTGTTTTTTACCTCCGTTAGTCATAGGGGAGCATTCTCTTAAGATCGTGCATACGAGCGGAGCTGACGTAGGTAGCTTTTCTAAGAGATCTCATACGTTTGGTGAGTTTAAGACCGGTTTTATGACGACGGCCGGGATGACCCATTTTGATTTTACCGGTGCCGGTGAAGGACAAGCGCTTAGCGGAAGCCTTGTGTGTTTTGATTTTTCCCATTTTTATAGTTCCTTTCGGTTATTTTGTCTTTTTAGGGGCGAGGATCATTATCATATTTCTTCCGTCGAGAAGAGCGGGTTTTTCGATCACCGCGTTATCTTCGCAGCCGGCGGCGAAGCGCTCGAGAAGCTGGGCGCCGAGTTCGGTATGTGCCATTTCTCTGCCGAAGAATTTAACGATGACTTTGACTTTGTTGCCCTGTTCGAGGAATTTGAGCGTGTGGTTGAGTTTCGTGTTGAAATCGTGGGTGTCGATACGGCATTTGAGCTGTATCTCTTTAAGCTCGATTATCTGGCGTTTTTTGCGCTGTTCTTTTTCGCGCTTTTCTTTTTCGAAACGGTATTTCCCGAAATCCATTATTTTACAGACAGGGGGAACGGAATCGGGAGCGATCTCGACAAGGTCGAGCTCCGCTTCATTGGAGAGAGCAAGCGCTTCGGGGACTTTCATAACGCCGAGCTGGTTACCGTCAGCGCCGATGACGCGGACTTCGTTCGCTTTGATCTCTTCGTTTATTCGGGTAGACGAAGTAGTTTTGGCAGCGATAGGGGGACACCTCCAAACAAAGTTTAAAAAAATAAATGCAAAGCGGTAAAGACGCTTTGCACGGCAAAAGACAAAGTAACGGCAGGTTACTTTTATCGTTATTGACCGAGCAAGCTTATTGCCGCAAGGTGAGAACTAATAAGTTCTTCTTCTTATGCTCGGATATGATACCACCAAAAAGAATATTTGTCAACCCTTTTTTACAAAAAATATAAATAAACATATACTTTTAAAAAAGGAGATGATTTATTTATGCCGATGTTATTTTTGAGCCCGTCGACACAGGAATACAACATCTATTACGACGGGAGCGGCAGCGAAGAATATTATATGAACCGCATCGCGGACTATATGGAGCCGTATCTTACGGCAAGCGGAATCACCTTTCGGCGCAACGTTCCGAGCGGGACGGTCGGGCAATCGGTAAGGCTTTCGAACGCGGGGGATTACGCGCTTCATCTTGCGCTTCACTCCAACGCGTCGGGCAGCGCGAACTACGGCAGGCAGACGGGAAGCGACGTATATTACTATCCGACGAGCACCCGCGGGAAGCGCGCGGCGGAGATTTTCGCGAAAAATCTCAAAAACGTTTATCCCCGTCCCGACAAGGTGAAAACCGTCGCGACGCGCAATCTTTATGAGATAAACAACACGCGGGCGCCGGCGGTTCTTATCGAGCTCGCATACCACGACAACGCGAGCGACGCGGAATGGATAAAACAGAATTTAAAAGCGATAGCGAGAAACCTATCGCTTTCCGTCGCGGAATATTTCGGGATGACCTTCGTCGACCCCGATTATCAGGGGCGGAAAGCCACCGTAAAAACCGAGGGCGGCAGGCTTAACATCCGCGAAGCACCGAACACGAACGCACTTATCATCGGGCAGATCCCGAACGGCGCGACCGTCGAGATACGCGGGCAGAACGGCGATTGGTACTACGTCCGCTACGGCGGCAGAACGGGATATAGTTTTGGGAAGTATTTAGCAATATAAAACGAAGAAAACGGGCACGAGTGCCCGTTTTCGATTTTGTTGAATACTTTTTATACGAGCGCGGAAGCGCGAGCTTTAAAAGCTTTCCGCTTTTTGAAAAAAGCTCTTGCAAAAACTTTTATAGTGCGAAAGTAAACTTTCGCGGGAATGGCATAGATTTAGTAGAAAAGGTCGGTTATTCCGAACGATTAGCTTGCCGCATCCAGTTTAAAAGTAAACTCGATATATTTCCCTTCCGAGAATCTCGAATTGAAGCGGAAGACTTTTATCGTTACTTCCTGTCCCGCGTGGCATTTTTCGAGGACTTTGGAGAGTTCGTCGTAGCTATTGATCTCTTCTCCGTTGAAGACGGTAATTATATCGCCCGCGAGGAGGCCGGCGCGGTAAGCGTTGCTGTTATAGGTCGTCAAGCTGTAGACGAAGGCGCCGTCTTTGGGGTATTCGCAGGTCGGACGGACG
>JAZUJV010000170.1:0-3953 GCA_045642945.1 Eubacteriales bacterium
ATCATAATTGAAATCATCTTTTAAAGATTTCGGACTGTCAGGAAATTGGTAACGCACAACATCGAGAGCTATACTGTTGTTTAGTCCGCAAAATAGCATATTTCAGTCACCTCATTATCTGTAAAAAGAAGTGGATGTAACCGAAATCCGTTACATCCACTCGATATGGTTGCGGAGGGAGGACTTGAACCTCCGACCTCCGGGTTATGAGCCCGACGAGCTGCCAACTGCTCTACCCCGCGATATAACGGGAAAAAACTGCTGCCGGAAACCGGGCTTGAACCGGTACGGTGTTTTACCACCGCTGGATTTTAAGTCCAGTGCGTCTGCCAATTTCGCCATTCCGGCGCGACCCGCAAGGAGTATAATACCACAACGGCGCCGTTATGTCAATAGTAAAATCAAAAAAGAAAAAATAAATATTCGACAAGGTTTATTTCCGAAAAAAGCCGACCAAACGTTTGATTCCGTCCGGTCGGCTTTGCGTTTATTATTTATCTGCTTTTGAATTCTTCGACTGTTTCTTCAATGGCCGCTTTTGCCGCGTCTTCGACTGCTTCGAAAGCGGAAACAAAGGTATCTTTCGGCGCTTTGAGCATACCCGAAACGACGTCCTGAAGTCCGCCCCAGCGGAACGCTTCGGCAAGTTCGGGCGTACGGGTCTCGAAGATGATATCAAGCATCTTCATAGATTCGTCGTCGCGTGCTATCTGGTACTGAAGCGTCTGTTCGTAATAAACGGGGTTGAGCTTCTTTTTCGAAACCGCGCCGAGAGCTTCCAGGAACCAAGCGGTCTTGTCGAGCTCGTCGCCTACGGTGGAAGTCGGGATGCAGATGCAGGCGGTAGACCAGCATCCGATATTGGAATGGTAATTCTCCTGCGTTTTGTCGTAAAGCGGGCAGGGAAGTACGCCGAAATCGCTCTCCATATCGCGGATGTTCTCGAGGTTCATAAGCGAGTCCATGAAGAAAAGACATCTGTCGGCTTTGAATTCGGGAACGATAACGTCTCGAACGGGAACCTGGCTTACGCTGAAATAATCGTTGGCGGAAATGAAACCGCTCTGGCTGTCGAGGAAATATTCCTGCGCGTCGGAAATGACTTTGATCGCTCTTTCGTTCTTGACGGTGATTACGGGATATCCGTCGGAATCGCGTCCGATTATGTTCTCGTCGGCGCCTTCGAGCATCCAATAGATTATTCCGTCCTGACCGGCTATACCGAGTACGTCGCCGATATCGCTTCTGTTGTTGCGGTTAAGGTCCTGATATACCGATTTTGCCATCTCATACATAACGTCCTGAGTCCAGGCTTTGGCTTCGACCATATCGTAAAGACTGTCGTAACCGTATTTTTCGGTAAGGTTCATGCTCTGCACCATCTTTTTGTTGAACGCAACGAAAAGCGTGGCGTCTTTGCTTGAAGTACCTATGTCGCCGGTTATGAAATAGCAGGAATCGGCTATCGTTACGGCGTCGTTAAACGCGGCGCACCACCATTCGTGCGAGAGGTCGAGGTTGTTTACGGCTTTGAGGTTGTAAAGCAATCCGTCGGTGGCGAGCATAGCCGCTTCGATAACGCAGGGCATACAGAAATCGTAATCCGTAGTGCCGCTGAGGCTGTCGGTATATATCTTTTTATACATATCGCCGCCGTAGCGGGACCATGTATAAACGACTTCTTCTTCGACTTCCAAGCCGAGCTTTTCTTCAACGAGTCTCGTGCATTCGGAAGCCGCGGTAAGTATCGCCGTCGAGTTTTCAGAAGAATACATCGTGTTGCTCTCGGGCTTTATCTGGCAACAAGTCGGGCTTTGTACGGTGGCCGTCGTGAGGACTCTCAGCGTTTTGCCGCCGAAATTCAAGCTTTCGGGTATATCGAGCCCGAAGAACGAGTTCGGGTTCTCGCTGACGGCAGAGACCTCGGAGGTCTCTTCGCCTTTGTCTTCACAGCTTAAAAGGGGTATCGCGATAAATAACAGAACAAGTATGACCGATAAAAACTTTAAAGACGTTTTCATTGGCATCAGCCCTTTCTGTCTTTGAATTCCATAACGGTCTCGTTCATTTCGGCTCTCGTTTTATCCGCGATGGATTCGTAGGTGGAAACGAACGTTCCGGGAAGCGTTCTTCTCATAGAAGCGACGGTCTTCATCATATTGCCCCAGTTGAATATTTCGGCAAGCTCGGGGGTACGGTGAGTAGAGATGATGTCGAGCATTCTCATAGATTCGTCGTCTCTTGCTATCTGATACTGAAGAGTCTGTTCGTAGAATACGGGAGTGCCTTTCTGTCTCCATACGGCACCGAGAGCTTCGAGAAATACTACGGAGAGTTCGAGTTCTTTGCCCATTGTGGAGGTAGGGATACAGATACAGTCGGAAGTCCATGCGCCGACGTTGCAGCTGTAAGCTTCCTGATCTTTGTCGTAGCGCGGGCAGGGAAGAACGCCGAAGTCGTCGCTCATTCCTCTTATCTCGTTGAGGGTGGATATTGCGCCGAAGAAGAACAGACAATGTCCGTCTATAAACGCCTGAACGGTGCGGTAAGGCGAGCTTCCGTCAAGGAAGTCGTCAGCCGCGGCAAAGCCGCCCTGTCTGTCCTGAACGTAGTCCTGAGCGTCCTGAATTATCGAGAAAGCTCTTTCGGTGTTGCACTGGAGAATAGGGTATCCGTCGCTGCCTATCGGGCAGATATGTTCTCCGCCGGAGCGAAGGATCCAATATACTATGTTTTCCTGACCGGCTACGCCGAGCATATCGTCGGGATCGATCTTACTGTTTGCGTTGGTGTCCTGATAAATCGCTCTGGACATCTCGTACATTTTGTCCTGAGTCCATTCGTTGGCGTCTACCATATCGTACATAGACTCGAAGCCGTATTTATCAAGAAAACCGTTCTTTTCGATAAGACTCTTGTTGAAGGCGATGAACATAGTGGATTCCATACTTATCGTGCCTATATCGCCGGTAACGAAATAAGTGGAGCCCGCTATGGTAACGGAATCGTTGAACTCTTTGCACCACCACGGGTTATTGAGATCGAGATATTCGCTTAAATCGTAAATTAGTCCGTCGGTAGCGAGCAGGGCCGCTTCGATAAGGTTGGGCATGCAGATATAATAATCCGGCACAGTGCTCAAAACCTCGGTACGTATCTTCTGATACATAGGTCCGCCGTAACGCGAGCTTGTGAAGACTTCTTCTTCCTCGACTTCGATTCCGAGCTCCTGTTCAACGAGCTTCGTACATTCCGAAGCGGCGGATTGAACGGCGGAAAGTTTCAAAGGATCGTAGTCTTCGTTGCATTCGGGCTTGATCTGATAGCACGTAGAAGTTTCGCTGCGTGCCGAGGTCAGCACCTTCATCGTCATACCGTTGAAATCAACGTCATCGGGTATTTTATAACCGAAAAAGGTGTCGTCGGGCTCGGACTGTTCCGAAGCTTCCGCGGAAGTGCTTTCTTCTTCGTCGTTGCAGGCGACTAACGGAAGCATCGCAAACAGCAAAACGAGAAGCAGACATATGGTTCTTTTTAGCATGGCATTTCACCTTTCTTTTTTTATTTTCTTTATATATTATAATTATTTTTTCATAAATGTCAATCATCGCGTTTTTGCGTACGTTTGTTACCGCCGATGATATCGGAATACGCGAAAACGATTGAGGAAGATTGAAAAATTAATATTAATACATCAAAAGAAAGCTTATAATGAAAAAACACGCCGAAAATGCCGAAATTGCTGAAATAAATAAAGAAAAAAGCAAACAAAACATTTGACTTTTAGAACTTTTGGTGTTAATATATAATGTAAATTTGTATTTTTCGGAGGTACCGTAATGGCTGCAAAGAAATGTGTTTTCAAAGGCGCCGCAACAGCGCTCATAACTCCCTTCAAAAACGGGAAAGTCGATTACGAAGCGTTCGGTGATATTATAGAAATGCAGATAGCC
>JAZUJV010000171.1:0-5169 GCA_045642945.1 Eubacteriales bacterium
ACTTCTCGCCGGCGGCACCGATACTTCGCAGATGCAGATAGCGGGAAGCGGCTCCTTCGCGGGTTGTATTTCGCTTCCGACCAGATACGTTCATACTCCCGTCGAGGTCATCGACACCGACGATATGAAAGCCTGCGCCGATCTTCTTATCGCGTTTATCGAAAACGGCGCGGAATAAAAGGTATAGATATGTTCAGCGAAAAATTACTTAATGAAGCCGCAGAATGCGAAAAAGAGCTTTCGGATATTTTTGCGGAGATAGACAGAATCGCCTTCGTGAACACCGAAAGAGTGCTCTCGGTATTTCGCGAGAATAATCTTGCCGAGCGCCATTTCGTCCCGACCTGCGGCTACGGATACAACGATGACGGGCGCGACCTTTGCGACAAGCTGTTTGCGAACGCTTTCGGTAAAGAATACGGTTTTGCACGTGCACAGCTTATCTCCGGAACACATTCGCTGGCGGTAGCGCTTTACGGGCTTTTAAGAAGCGGCGATACGCTGCTTTCTGTCAGCGGAAAACCTTACGACACGCTTGATAACGTAATAGGCGGAGACGACGATAACGGCAACGGTTCGCTTAAAGAGTTCGGCGTAAAGTACAAGCATATCGAGCTTATCGACGGTAAAACGCTCGACTATTCCGCAATTAAAAATGAAATCGTTTCGAATAAAAGCGTAAAAGTCGTCTACGTTCAGCGTTCAAAAGGCTACGGCGACAGAAGGACGCTTACCGTCAAAGAGATAAACGAGCTTTTTAAACTCGTTCGCGAAAACAGCAACGCATACGTTGTGGTCGATAACTGTTACGGTGAGTTTACCGAAGAAAGCGAGCCCGAAGCCGATCTTCTTGTCGGCTCGATGATAAAGAACCCAGGCGGCGGAATCGCCGAAACAGGCGGATATATCGTAGGCACGAAGCGTGCCGTTGAGCTTGCCTCCTACCGTCTTACGCTTCCCGGTATAGGGCTTGAATCTGGCGCCTCGATGGGCGCGACGAAGCCGATGATAAAGGGCTTGTTCTTCGCTCCGCATACCGTTGCGCAGGCGAAAAAGACGGCTCATTTCGCGGCGGCGATGTTTGAAAAACACGGCTTCCGCTGTAATCCCGCTTCAAAAGAGATGAGAAGCGACATTATCCAGACGATATATCTGGATAACGCCGAGAACGTTTTGAAGTTCTGCAAAGGTATTCAGAAAGGCTCTCCCGTCGACAGCTTCGTTACCCCCGAGGGCTGGGAGATGCCGGGATATAACGACCCAGTCGTTATGGCGGCCGGTGCGTTCACGCAGGGAAGCTCGATAGAGCTTTCAGCCGACGCTCCGCTTCGTCCGCCGTTTATAGCTTATATGCAGGGCGGTCTTACTTATGAAAGCGGAAAAATAGGTATTCTTACCGCGCTTTCGGAAATGCTTGACGGTTGAAAAATTAAAAAAGCTGAATTTGAAAATTCGGCTTTTTTGTTTATATGCGGTTTCGCTCTTAATCGTCTGAAAGTATTGCTTTAAGATTGGATTTTGTCCGATAAACTATGTTTTCAACCTGCTTTTTGTTTTTCTTCATTATTTTTCCTCCGTATAATTTTAATGTATTTTTGTCCCGTTAATCTTATGAGAATGATTTTTTGACGCGTCTTTTCTCAGCTCTCACCTATTATACGAACGGGAAACGAAAAATACTTGAAAAATACGAAAATTATTTAAAAAAACGCCTTACGATCGGAGTTCAGCACTCTTTTCGTAAGGCGTTTTTATAGTTTAACGATTATTTGCCGAAGATGCCTTTGACTTTGTCGATTATTCCACCGGCTTTGTCATCGCCGCCGGCTATTTTGGCTTTAACGCCGTTTACGACTTCACCGACTTTACCGTCGGGAATATCGACGCCGGTAAGGTCCTCGAGAGTTTTTTCGGGGTTGGCGGTAAAGGAAGAAAGAAGGGAAGGGTCGGCTTTGAGTTTTGCAACGATGCTTTCAACGATTGCTTTGATATCCATAGTGTTTCTCCTTATTAAATAATTACTGTTCTATCGTGTAGGTGCCGAGGCAGGCTCTCTTAAGAAGACCGTAGTCTTTCGCGTTGACAGCGCCGTCGCCGTTGATGTCGCCGGCTTTGAGTCCGTCGCCTACAAGCTTGTAGGTGTTGAGGCAATGTCTCTTAAGAAGCGCGTAGTCTCTGGAGTTGACCACGCCGTCGAGGTTTACGTCGCCTATAAGGATTTTTTCTTCTTCGGCTACTTTCGTAATAGCGTAGGAGCCGTTGCCGACGTAAATCGTTTCGGTATTGGTCCAGTCGTAGCCACTGACGGAAGCGTTGGCGATATAGAAGCCTATTTCGTCTTCGGCGTCGTCGTTTACGGTGAAGGTAAACTTAAAGGTGATGTCGCCGTCTTTCTTGGCGGAAACGTTATCGGAAGCGTTGAGCACGCCGACTTCGACTTTGCCCGCGTTAACGATGCCTTTTTCGTCGAATTTGATTCTCGAAAGGTTGTCCCAGTTTTCGCTCGGGAGTTTATCGACGCAGTTCAAAGCCTTATCGTCGCCGAGAGCGTTGGTTATTACAAGGTTCTTGTTGTCGTAATTGAATACGAAGTCGAGCTGGGAAAGTCCTTCGGTAACAGTGATGTTCTTAACGATAACGGAAACTTCGATTTCTTTGCCTTTTTCGAAGGTTTCGGGAGCTTCGATGATAACGTCGAATTTGCCTTTTGCGTTCTTTTCACCGACTTTTTCGATAAGTCTTTCTTCAAGAGTTTTATCGGTGATATCGATGGTTTTAACAAGTTCGGGATAGACGTTCTCGGTTTCGCTGAACTTCTGGTTGCTCATTTCGGGAGTGCCGTTGTAGTTGATGAGATAACCGTAAACGGTAACCGTTTCGCCGACTGCTATAGAGGGAACGTCGTCGGTCTTGTTGGCAGAATATACGAGGAACGCGTTCTTGTCGCCTTCTTCGTTTATAAGATAAAGATTCTGGACGAAGGTCTCTTTATCGGTGAAGGATTTTACAACGCCGGTAACGTAGACTCTGTCGGCGCTGAAAGCGTTTTTGTTAAGCTGGCTTGCGACGATTATCGCGTCGGTAGCGGAATAGGGATCTTCGGCAGTACCGGAATGGTCGGGAGTATCACCGAGAGGATCGGGAGAGTCGCCTTTGGTTATGGAAACGAACTCGGGATAGATGTTTTCGGTTTCGGATAACTTCAGGTTGCTCATTTCGGGAGTACCGTACCAGTTAACGAGATAACCGTATATGACGACGGTGTCGCCTACTTTAGGATCTTTACAGGTATCGGTTTCGTTGGCGGAATATACGGTGAAGAATACTTTGTCGCCGTCTTTGTCGATAAGGTGAATATTCTGTACGTACGAGCCGACGTCGCTGCAGGTATCGATTATACCTTTAACGTAGACTCTGTCTTTGGAGTATTCTTTTTCGCCGAGCGCGCTTGCTGCGATTATGGCGTCAGCAACGGAATAGGGGTCGGCTTTGGTGCCGGCGTGGGTAGTATCACCGGATATGGGAGGATCGTCCTGTCCGCCGGTGCCTCCGTTATCCGAGGAGATGAATTCGGCGTACGTAGTAGTAGTGCCTTCGGTCTTAGTAGCCATTTCGGCAGTACCGCTGTAGTTTTTGATAAAGCCGTAAACGACGACGGTATCGCCGACTTTGATTTCCGAAACGGCATCAGTCATACTGACGGAGTAGCAAAGGAAGCTTGCTGTATCGCCTTTTTTATCGACGAGTTTAAGATTCTTTACGTAAGTGTCCTTGTCCTCAAAAGACGAAACGATACCTTTTACGTAAACCGCGGTGCTCGTGAAAGCGCCGGAAGCAAGCTTTCCGCCGACGATATTGGCGTCAGCCGCAGAATAAGGATCGGCTTTGGTTCCTTTATGGGTTGGGTCGCCGCTTACCGGAGGAACGACGGGGTCTCCGCCTGTGCCGGCGTTATCGGAAGAAATGAATTCGGCGTAAATTGACGTACCGCCGTCATTTTTGGTGGCTATTTCGGCAGTGCCGTTGTAGTTCTTGATATAGCCGTAAACAACGACCGTGTCACCGACCTTGATTGACGAAACGGAAGTGGTTTTATTGACGGTGTAGCAAAGGAAAGTTGCGGTATCGCCTTTTTTATCGACGAGCTTGAGGTTTTTAACATAGTTGCCCGCATCTTCAAAGGAAGAAACGATACCTTTTACATAAACCGCGGAGCTTGTGAAAGCGTTGGTGGCAAGTTTGCTTCCGACGGAATTCGCATCAGCCGCGGTGTAAGGGTCTGCCTTTGTTCCGGCGTGGGTGGCTGCGCTGACGGAAATAGACGCAAACGGAATAAGAAGCGCTATTACGATCAACGCGAGGAATAGAGAAACTGATCTTTTCATTGGGACCTCCAAATCAATTTATACGATATATTGTATATCGTTTTTTATAATATCACAATCTGTGCCGATTTGCAAGACATAAATTAACAATTTATTAAAAAATGCACCGCGGCGGCGGTGCATTTTTGACAGAACTGCAATTTAAGCGATTTTGTAAGTGCCGAGGCAGGCGCGTTTAAGAAGAACGTAGTCGTTGGTATCTATTTTTCCGTTTCCGTTTACATCCGAGCGGATAGCCTGTTCGTCGGTAAGGGTATAGGTTTTAAGGCAATGACGTTTAAGAAGAGCGTAGTCGTTGGTATCTATCTTTCCGTTTCCGTTAACATCGCCCAACACGAAAGCCGGCTTTGCGGGTATTTCTCTGCTGTCGATAAGCTCGGTACATTCGGTGCAGTGAAGCTCTTCGAGTCCCGCTTCATCGGTGGTCGCTTCTTTGACGGTCTTCCATTCGCCGGGGGTATGTTCTTTCTTACTGCCCTCATCGGGTATCGTATCGGTAGCGTCGCAATGCTCGCATTTCGCGGTTTTTGTGCCGTCCTGCTGGCAGGTGGCGTTTCCGTCAGAAACGTAGTTTACGAAGGAATGACCGGTTTTGCTGCCCTCGTCGGCTATAGTATCGGTAGCGTCGCAATGCTCGCATTTCGCGGTTTTGGTGCCGTCCTGCTGACAGGTCGCGTTTCCGTCGGAAACGTAGTTGACGAAGCTGTGCGGAATCATATCGGTATAAGTATCTTTATATTCGTCGCCGCAGGTGCAGGTATGAAGAGTATAACCTTTTTCGGTG
>JAZUJV010000172.1:0-13887 GCA_045642945.1 Eubacteriales bacterium
AGCACGTTTCTGAATGTAAAATGAAATCCGGATACCGATGCGGTGAAGAGGTTACGATTCAGTTAGATACTATCACCGAACATTACTACAAAGTGTTTGCTGATGGAGTTGAGGTGCCGCAAGATAATGAAAAGACCAATATGGAATCCACGTATTTTATTTTTATCATGCCTGATCACGATGTTGAATTAATGATCGAAGACCATGACGTCGACATTCCGTTTGCCCCGTAATAATCTGTAAATCCCGGTTTGTCGAGCAGACAAGTAAGTGTACTTTTTGTGTTTTTAGCTTGATTTCGCTACGTTTAGGTAGTCTTTGACAAAAAAGGAAACGGCGAAAACCGTTTCCTTTTTGTTTATTATCTTTTCCCCCGCGAAAGTTTACTTTCGCGAATTTTAAAGTTTTCGGGCGCCTTTTTCAAAAGGCAGCAACCTGTCGGAGACGCGACGATTTGGATGCAGATTAAACGAACGGAACCCGACGGCGTACTATCGTACGACGAGCGGCGACGTTCGTTCAAAGAACAAAAAACGCATTAAATGAAGAAAACGGGCGCAAGCGCCCGTTTTCAACCTTATTGACATTAACCTGAAATTACACGAAAGCTGTTTTTGAAGTATTCGCGTTTTTTGTTCGGTCTGCGCCGAAGCGGAGTGTCTGAACTTATTTAATTTCAGGCAAAGATGCGGCGGCGACGGACTGACCGACGCGGCGGGAGTTTTCATCGGGGATGTGGAGTTTGACCTTGGCGGCGAGCTCGGGGAATTCTTTGTCGAGGACTTCCTGAGCGCGTTCGAGAAGGATAACGCCGCCTTCGCCGGAGGTTACGCGGCCCATGATGAGGACGTGTTTGATATCGTAGAATTCGGAATAGAAGGCGATGGCGTAGCCGAAGTAAGCGCCGATGGTATCGTAGATGTCGGCGGCGTTCGGGCAGCCCTCTTTCATCTTGCCCTGAACGACTTTAAGCTTTTCGGCGGGAGAGAGCGAAGGATCGAGCTCGATGCCCGCGGCGGGAGCGAGTTTTATAACGCCGTCCTGGGAGAAATATTTAACGCCGCAGCCGTAGTCGCCGGACCATTCGTCGACCATGGCGTCTTTGTCGTAATCGACGGGAACGAAGGCGAGCTCGTTGAGCCAGCCGGTGATGTTTCCGTTGGGATCGACGTAGCCGCCCGCTTCGGAAGTGCCCATGGCGATACCGAGGACGGAGTCGTCGTTAAGATCCATAGCGCCGGCGAGCGCGGTAACGTCGCCGTCGTTGGCAACCTCTATCGGAATGTTCTCGCCGAGCTCTTTGGCGACGTCGAGATACATATTTTTAACGTGTTTGTCGAAATCCTCGTCGCTGACCTTTAAGAAGAGGGACGCGACCATGATACGGTTGTCGATGTAAACGCCGGCGGAAGAAACACCGATGGCGTCGACACGCGGCATGTGGGAAGCGGCGGTCTTCATGGCGTCGAGGATGCCCTGATAATGGTAGGACGGGTCGGAAGTGGTCTTCGGGAACCAGACGACCTCTTCGGAATAGACGGATTCGCCGTTGATGACGGCGCTGACTTTTCTGTCGCTTCCGCCGGCGTCAAAGCCGATACGGCAGCCGTCGAGATGACGTCCGACAGGTGCGGCGGCCTCGAAGTTCTTCGGGGCGTTTTCGAGAGATACGACCTCGACCTCGAAGGGACGCTCGTAAACTCTTTCCATAAAATGTACGTCGAAATCGCGTAATCCGCCGTCGGTGTAGGCTTCTTTTATCTTGTTGCCGACGGTTTCGGAGCCGGCGATGATGATCTTATAGCCGCCGGCGACCCAGAGGAGCGCCTTCGCCATTCTTTCGACAAAGCGGAAGTTTTCTTCGTCTTTGCCGGTGCCGTCTTTGTAAATTCTGGTTTTGTAGGTGGTGGTGTAGCCCTTGTTGCGGGTGATGCCGATAACGATATCCTGGCCGTTATCTTTGGTGTTTTCGCGCATCTCGCGGCAGACGAGAGCGAGCGGGGTGAACTTCGGGTCAAGTTTTGCGGGTACTTTAAGCTTCATATTTTATTTTTCCTCCGATTATTGTTCTTTGAACTTTAAATTCGCCGTCGGTAACGATTATATCGGCGTCTTTGCCGACTTCGATAGAGCCTTTTCTGTCGTCGATGCCGAGGACGGTGGCGGGGTTTAATGACGCGCCGTTGACACATTCGTTGAGCGGAATGTTCGAATTCTTATAAACGTTCCAGACGCCGTCGTTGAGATGGAGAACGCTGCCGGCGACGGTACCGTCTTCGAGACGGCAGACGATGTCGCGGTAGACTATCTTGTTGCCGCCTAACGTGTATTCTCCGAAGGGGAGACCGCCCGCGGGGAGACAGTCGGTTATGAAGCAGAGCTTTCTGCCTTTAAGCTTATAGAGGATATCGTAGAAAACGGGGTTTACGTGGAAGGTGTCGACGATAAGCTCGCAGGAAACGTCGCTGTTGAGCGCGGCGGTAACGACGCCGGGCGCACGGTGGGCGAGCGGAGTCATCGCGTTGAAGAGGTGGGTCGCGTGGCGGACGCCGACGGCGGTGGATGCCATAGCCGTGTCGTAATCGGCGGAGGTATGGCCCATGGACATTATAACGTCGGTGTCGCGGCGGATCTCTTTTATCGCCTCGAAGTCAACGTCTTCCTCGGGAGCGAGGGAGATTATTCGGATTATGTCGGAATATTCTTTAACGAATTTCGCGTCGGGCTTTAAAATATATTTCGGGTCCTGCGCGCCTTTTTTCTTCTCACTTATGAAGGGGCCTTCGGCGTGGCAGCCTAAAATCTGGCAGCCGTCCCAGTCTTTGCTCTCTTCTTTAAGAGCGCGGCAGACCTCGAGCGCCTTTTTGATCACCTTCATATCGACGGTCATGGTCGTGGGCAGATAGCCGACGACGCCGTTGGCGAGAAGGCCTTTCGAGATGACGCGGATGCTTTCTTCTTCACCGTCGCAGACGTCTTTTCCGAGATAGCCGTGGATGTGAAGGTCGATAAGCCCGGGGGCGACGTATCCGCCTTTGGCGTCGATTATCTCGGCGTCGGCAGGGACTTTGCAGGGACAGACGATGCCCTCGATCACGTCGGAATAAAGCAGCGCTTTGCCTTCGACGACGCGGTCTTTGAGGATTATCTTCCCGTTGATGATTGCTTTCATAGAAAATTTCCTCCCGTTTTGCAGTTGTCATAGTTTTCTGATTTTGAGTATAGCAGATAGAAAGCGAAAAATCAACGGGCAAGGCGAGAAATATTAAAATATTTCTCGCCGTTTCCCCGCCGGACAAGAAGTTTGCGGGGAAAACGGAGTTACGCTTCGCACAAACGAAGGAACGTTTTCGCGAGCGAAAACGGAATTTTATTATATATTTTCTTCCTTTTCGGGAAAAGGAAGCGAAAAGCTTTTAAAGCGCCCCGCTTTTTGAAAAAAGCTCTTGCAAAAACTTCACACCTTTTTCGTGAAAAAGGTGTGCCAAAAAGCTTTTAAAGCGCGAAAGTAAACTTTCGCGGAAGGATATAATAATGATGAATTATTCCTAAGCGGCTGCGAAGCAGTCTTATCTCTTGACGCGACGCGTCAATTATATCTCAAACGCTTTGCGAAGCGAACTTATATCTTTTTCCGTTCGCGAAGCGTTTGTTCCCGCATGGGGTCCCCGCAAATCGCAGATTTGTGGGGAGTTGGCTGAATGCTGAATGCTTTCTTGCCGAGGCGCAGCGAGGTGGATGCGGATTCGACGAACGGAGCCGAAGGCGTACTATCGTACGGCGAGCGTGACGCTTCGTCGAAAGAACAAAAAACGCATAGATTGAAGAAAACGGGCTTTCGCCCGTTTTCAACTTTATAAGGATTTGTTTGAAACTTAAATTGACGATGAACGTTTTATTTTTCGCGTTTTTTGTTCGGTCGGCGCCGCATCGCTTAGCCCTAAAAAAGACCGCCGAAGCGGTCTTTTTATCATTATATCGAATGTATGATTTTTATGTCGCCACCAACCGAGCAGAATTTCCCGACCATATCTTCGTATCCGCGCTCGATATGGTGGATATCGTCGATAAAGGTCGTTCCTTTGGCGGCGAGGGCGGCGATGACCATTGCGGCACCTGCGCGCAGGTCGACTGCGCGGACGGTGGCGGGGGTGAAGGCGGGGATCCCGTCGACCTTCGCGTCGCGTCCCGTTACGGTTATTTTGGCGCCCATTCGGGCGAGCTCGTCGGTATATTTGAACCTATGGTCCATAACGCTTTCGGTAAGCACGCTCTGGCCCTCGGCGAGGCAGAGGAGGACGCAGAACTGGGGGTTCATATCTGTCGGGAAGCCCGGGTAGAAGTCGGTTTTTACCCTTACTTTTTTAAGATTTCCGTCGGAGGAGACGCGGACGTATTCGTCGCCTTCCTCGACCTTTACGCCCATTTCCTGAAGCTTGGCGGTTATCGCCTCGAGATGCCTCGGGATGACGTTTGCTATCGTAAGGTCGCCTTTTGTCGCGGCGGCGGCTATCATATAGGTCCCCGCCTCGATCATATCGGGGATTATGGCGTAACGCGCGCCGTGAAGCTCTTTCGTTCCGCGTATCTTTATTACCTCGGTACCCGCGCCGGAGATGTTAGCGCCGCAGGAGTTTAAGAAGTTGGCGAGGTCGACTATATGGGGCTCACGCGCGGCGTTGTCGATGACCGTCATACCGCTCGCGGTGGAGGCGGCGAGCATTATGTTCGCCGTGGCGCCGACGGAGGCGACGTCCATATATATCGAAGCGCCCTCGAGCTCTTTTTCGGAGAAGCAGCTGACGGTATCGTCGCTGCAAAGCACAGTCGCTCCGAGTGCTTCGAAGCCTTTTATATGCTGGTCGATGGGTCTCGTTCCGAAGTTGCAGCCGCCGGGGAAACCGGTAACGCTTCTTCCGAAACGGCCGAGCTCGGCGCCGAGCACGTAGTAAGACCCTCTCATCGCTCTCGAAAGATCGAGCGGAGCGCTTCCGCAGCGGATAGGTCTGGTGTCGATTTTATAGACGCCGTGTTCGAGCTGCTCGACGACGGCGCCCATGGCCGAAAGTATATCAAGCGCGTTGCGGATATCTTTCACCTCGGGGAGGTTCTCGAGAACACAGACGTCGTTAGTAAGTATCGTTGCAAAAATTATCGGGAGCGCGGCGTTCTTCATGCCGCCTATATTTACCGTTCCGAGCAGCGGTCTGCCGCCCGAAATACAAATTCTATCCATAATAAAACCCTTTCGCTCGGATTTATTCAAATTATATTACCATTTTCCCGAATAAAAGTCAAGAATTTTCGCTAAAACGAGATTTCACTTCACCTCTTTTTCGCTCGCGCCGGATAAAAGATATTTTTCGAGCCGCGGTTACCGTATATTACAGTTTATGCGGTTTTGTATATCTTGACAAAAGGAGTTTTTGGTATCATAATAGAGGCAGACAACAAACGGAAGGATAATATATATGCCCAAAAACAAAAAACCGAAGGTCAGCATCATATTTTTAGGCGGTGTTGACGGTATCGGGATGAATATGACCGCTTTTGAATACGGCAGCGACATTTTCGCGATAGATTGCGGGGTATCGTTCCCCGAGGACGATATGTTCGGCGTCGATTTGGTCATTCCCGATTTTTCTTATCTTGAAAAGAACGCGGACAAATTACGCGGACTTCTTATAACCCACGGACACGAGGATCACATCGGCGCGGCGCCTTATTTTCTTAAAAAGTTCCCGAACTGTCCCATCGTCGCGACGAGGCTTACGCTCGGCATCATCGAGGGAAAGCTCGCCGAGCACGGTATAAAAAACGCCAAATTGCTTGAAATAAAAGCGGGCGAAGGCGTCGGCATCGGCACGAGCTTTGAGGCGGAATTCATCGGCGTAAACCACTCGATGCCCGATTCCTGCGCGATATGCATAAACACGCCCTGCGGAAAAATTCTTCACACAGGCGACTTCAAGGTCGATTTTACCCCCGTCGGCGAAAAGCCGATAGACCTCGCACGGTTGGCGGAGCTCGGCAGAAAAGGCGTTAAGCTTTTGCTTTGCGACAGCACGAACGCGGAGAGAACCGGCTTTACCCCGAGCGAAAGCTCTTTAAAATACAGCTTCGACCGCATCCTCAGCGACGAGAAGCGAAGGGTCGTCATCGCGACGTTTTCATCGAACGTTCACCGCGTTCAGCAGATAATAAACGCTTCGGAAAAATGCGGCAGAAAAGTGGCTATCACGGGAAGAAGCATGCAGAACTTCTTCGTCGCGGCGAAGAAGCTCGGGTATCTTGACGTTCCCGACGGGATAATCATCGACATCTCCGACGCGAAGAAGCTTCCGCCCGAGAAGGTTACCGTCGTTACGACCGGAACCCAGGGCGAGCCGATGAGCTCGCTTTACCGCATGGCGTTCGGCGAGCACAACCTTTTAACGCTCGGCCCGAACGATTTGGTCGTTCTTTCGTCGTCGGCTATCCCGGGCAACGAAAAGCTTATCACGAAGATAATCAACGAGCTCTTTAAGCGCGGGACGGAGGTCATCACCTACAGCAACTTTGACGTTCACGTTTCGGGACACGCCTGCCGCGAGGAGCTTAAGCTTATCCACACTCTCGTCAGCCCGGAGTTTTTCGTTCCCGTTCACGGCGAATACAAGCATCTCGTCGCGCACAAGAATTTGGCCGTCGAGCTCGGCATGGACCCGCAGAACATCATCATCCCCGAAACGGGCAAGGTCATCGAGCTCGGCAAGCGCTCGCTTCGCGCTTCCGGCAATATAGAGGCGAACCCCGTTATGGTCGACGGCAGCGGCGTCGGCGACGTCGGCGGAGTCGTTATCGGCGACAGAAAGAAGCTTTCGGAAAGCGGCGTTATCATCGTTTCGGCGGGCGTCGACACGGTTTACGGCTGCATTTCGGTCATGCCCGAGGTCATCACGCGCGGGTTTATTTATGAAAAAGAGAACGAGGAGCTTCTCGAAGCGCTTACGACCAAGGCGCGCGACTCGATCATAAAGACTTTTTCGAAGGACATAAACGACATAAACGTTTTGAAATCCCGCCTTCGCGACGATATCGCCGAGCTCGCGAGAAGAAAAACGGGCAAGAAACCCATGATTATAACGATGATTTCGGAGATTACGAATTGACATAAAGACCGCTTCGGCGGTCTTTTTTAGTTAGGAGTTAGGAGTGAGGAGTGAAGAGTGAAGGAACGTTCGCTGCGCGAACGGAAAAAGATATAAGTTCGCTTCGCAAAGCGTTTGAGATATAATTGACGCTTCGCGTCAAGAGATAAGACTGCTTCGCAGCCGCTTAGGAATAATTTATAATTGTATTTCTTCCTTTTTGAAAAAAGGAAGCGAAAAACTTTTAAAGCTATACAATTAAAATTCATTTGCGCAAGCAAATGTTCCTTAACTTGCAAATTGCATCGCAATTTGCAATTATCTCGCTCGGCGAAGCCGAGTTTATCTCTCTTATCGTTCGCGTCAGCGAACTTATCTCTTATATCATTTGCCGCAGGCAAATTTATATCTTTTTTCATTCGCGCGTAAGCGCGTTTTGCTGAACGCTGAATGCTATTTACTATTGCATTATTATATACATTGTATTATAATAAGGTGTTATAGTATATCCCATTCTTACCGCGAGGTGTTAAAATGGAAGACAGAAGAAGCAAAATCAACTATTATCTTGACATAGCGCAGACGGTTACGGAGCGCGGGACGTGTCTTCGCCGCCGTTTCGGGGCTATCATCGTCAAGGACGACGTTATAGTTTCGACGGGTTACGCGGGGGCGCCGAGAGGCAGGAAAAACTGCTGTGATCTCGGGTATTGTCTTCGCGACAAGATGAACATTCCGCGCGGCGAAAGATACGAGCTTTGCCGCTCTGTTCACGCCGAGGCGAACGCCATTATTTCCGCGGCGCGCGAAAGGATGCTCGGCGCGGATCTTTATCTCGCCTGCGTCGACGCGAAGACAGGCGAGCTTGTCGGCGGAACGACGAGCTGTCAGATGTGCAAAAGAATGGTCATCAACGCGGGGATAGCGCGCGTTATCGTTCGCGAAACGAAGGACGAATATTCGATTTACAACGTCGAAGACTGGATAGAAAACGACGACAGTTTAGGACAGATAGGTTATTGAAATGGCTAAAAAGTTTTTATCGCTCGCGCTGGCGATCATTATGATTTCCTGTTTTCTCGTCGGGTGCAACCACAAAGGCACTCAGACCGAGGCGGGCTTTACCGACAAAAAGACGGGGATCGAATACGTTTACTGCAAGATGCTCGGGGTCTACGCCCACGGCGTCGAGGACGAATATATAAACGTCGGCGACGAGGTTTTTTATAAGGTCGAATTCGAGGACCCGAAGGAATTTTTGGCCGTCGAGGATTCGGGCGAGTTCCTTCTCGTCCGCTCGAAGGACACCGAAGAGCCGACGCTTTCGAATTTCGGGCCTATCGCCGCGGAGATTTATAATTCGGGCAACACCGTGCTTATTTCTTATATCTACGCGTCGAACGAGGATCTGCCCGAGGACAAAAGATACGACGAAAACCCCGAAAACGGGTATATCTGTAAGCTTATGGCGCAAGCGCTTGCCGAGCGCGAGGCGCAGACCGTGCAAGGTGATGAGATAAGCGACGAGAACAGATATTTCATTCGTCTTTTATCCGACAAATATCCCGGGCTTTACTACGTTCTGGTGTTCTTCAAGGACACGAGCGGAAGATATTATCTTTATGACCGCGCGGCGAAGAAGACGGTCTTTTCTCCCCGCGAGGTAACGGCGTTTATGGTGGGAGAAGATGGCTGATTGCCGCTTTTTGACGCCTGACGACGTTAAGTCCGCCGCGGAAATCGAAGAAAGCGCGCTTGCGACGGCGTGGAGCGGGAAGCAGATCGAAGAGACGCTCGGGAACGAAAACGCTTTGTATCTCGTCGCAAAAGAAGACGGAAATATAGTCGGCATCGCGAGCGCTTATAACGTTTTGGGCGACGCGGAGATTTTGAATATCGCCGTAAAGGAAGAATACCGCGGCAGAAAAATCGGAAAATTGCTTTTAAATGCGCTTATCGGCGAATTAAAGAGCAGGAACGCCTCGCGCATAACGCTTGAGGTCGCCGAAGACAACGAGCGCGCGATATCGCTTTATGAAAAAAACGGCTTTGAGCCGATTTATCGAAGAAAGAACTTTTATCGCGGGAAAGACGCGATCGTTATGGAGATGGTTTTATGAATATCCTCGGGATAGAATCGAGCTGCGACGAGACCGCCGCTTCGATAGTTAAAGACGGCAGAGAGCTTATATCGAGCGTCGTCGCGACGCAGATAGACGTACACGCGCTTTACGGCGGCGGCGTTCCCGAAATCGCTTCGCGTGCGCACACCGAGGCGATTTGCGGCGTTGTGAACGAAGCGCTTGAAAAGGCGAACATGACGCTTAACGATATAGACGCGATAGCGGTAACCTACGCGCCCGGGCTTATCGGCGCTTTGCTTACCGGCGTATCCTTCGCGAAAGGGCTCGCGTTTTCGACGGGCAAGCCGCTTATTCCCGTTCATCACATAAGGGGGCACGTCGCGGCGAACTATCTTGTTTCCGACGTCGAGCCGCCGTTTACGGCTATCGTCGTTTCGGGCGGGCACACCTCGCTTATGAAGGCGAACAGTTATACAGAATACGAGCTTATCGGTCAGGCACGCGACGACGCGGCGGGAGAGGCTTTTGACAAATGCGCGAGAGTGCTCGGGTTACCTTATCCGGGCGGCGCGGCTATGGACAAGCTCGCAAGCGTCGGCGACCCGAAAAAATATAAATTCACGGCGGGAGCTGTCGACGGAAGCGAATATGATTTTACCTTCTCGGGCTTGAAGACCGCGGTGATAAACCTCGTTCACACCGAGCTTCAGCGCGGGCGGGAGATGGACGAAAGCTTTAAAGCAGACGTCGCGGCGTCGTTTACCTACACGCTTGTAAAGGCGATAACGACGAGACTTGACAAGCTTCTTTCGGAAAACAAAGAAAAGGGCGCCGTGGTGCTCGCGGGGGGCGTTGCCGCCAACTCGCACCTTCGCAAGGCGTGTACCGAAGTCGCCGAAAAGCACGGCGTAAATATATATATTCCGCCGCTCAAGCTTTGCGGAGACAACGCCGCGATGATAGCTTCGCAGGGGTATTACGAGTATCTCGCGGGGGCGAGAGCGGACACGAAGCTTAACGCTTTCGCTACCAAAAAGGTCTGATTTTTTAACGCGGTTTTTCGCGTTTGACAAGGTTTTTATCATAATTTGATAAACATAATGTTTTATACTGTATTGTGGAAAACTCGGTGGGTAATGTGTATAACCTGAACCCGAAAGCACAAAAAATCGGCATTTTCGCGCTTTGGCTATGTGGAAAAGTCGGTGGATAGGTGGATAAGTCGCGTTCATAATGCGTTATGCATAGCTTGATTATGTAAACCCAATGTATAAAAACCGACCATGTTTTTTATTATCTGACAACGGCACGGAGAAGAAAAAATGCACGAAAGAATTTATACGATCCCAGTAAACGAAGCGTTCGCGAAAAAGGACGGGTGCCCTTTCTGTAAGCTTTATGAGAAGCTTGAAAAGGACGAGCTGGATATCATTCTCGGCGCGTCGATGATGGAGCCGGACGTTCGGATAAAAACAAACGAGCTTGGGTTTTGCGACAGGCATTTTTCGGCGATGTTCGGGATGAAAAACCGCTTGGGTCTCGCCTTGATGCTCGAAAGCCACCTCGAGGAACTTAAAAAAGAGCTTAAAACGGGGAATGTTTTTTCGCGCGATATCGGAAGCAAGAGCGTGTCGCGGATCGAAAAGCTTGAAAACGACTGTTACGTCTGCGAGCGGATAGCCGAAAAATTCGGAAAAATGTTCGAGACCGCGGCGTTTCTTTTCGACGAGGAGCCGGATTTTAAAAAGAAGTTCGAACAGGCGGAATATTTCTGCCTGCCGCATTACAAAATGTACGTTCTCGCGGCGAAAAACGTGCTTCCGAAGGATAAATATTCTGACCTCGTTCGCGCGGCGAACGAAAAAATGGAAAATTATCTCTATTCCTTAAAGGACGATATCTCGCTTTTCTGCAAGAAATTCGACTACCGCTTCGACGACCTCCCCTGGGGGAACTCGAAAAGCTCGGTCGAGCGCTCGATAAGGTTTTTGACGGGCGACAAGGCGCCCGCCGAAAAAGGAAAGCACGGTGAAGAGGATTGAAGACCGAATTTAAAGACGGCGGGATATTTTTATCCGAAATCAAAAATTTCGACCCGTTCGTTTCCTGCGAATGCGGACAATGCTTTCGGTTCGAGAAAATCTCGGACGGCGAATACACGCTTATCGCGTTCGGCAAAAAGATGGATATTTTTAAGCGCGAGGGCGGTTATCTTTTTAAGAATTTAGATAAAAGCGACGAAAGCGCGTTTTTCGATTATTTCGACCTCGGGCGCGATTACGGCGCGATAATCGATTCTTTCACCGACGAAACGCTTATAAAAGCGGCAAAGATCGGCGGCGGGATAAGGATTTTTAAGCAGGAGCCGTTCGAGGCGCTTATATCTTTTATCATATCGCAGAACAACAACATTCCGCGCATCAAGAAAATCATCGCCGCTTTATGCGAGCTTTACGGCGAGGAAAAGGACGGATATTTTCTTTTCCCGACCGCCGAAAAAATTTTTGAAGGCGGCGTCGAAGGGCTCGCGCCGATAAGAGCGGGCTTCCGCGCGAAATATATTATCGACGCGGCGGAAAAGACGCTTTCGGGCGAGATAGACGAAAAAATCATCAAAAATCTCCCATACGACGAAGCGCGTGAGAAGCTTAAAACGATAAAGGGCGTCGGCGACAAGGTCGCGAACTGCGTTCTTCTTTTCGGGTACGGGATGACGGAGGCGTTTCCGATAGACGTCTGGGTCAGGAAAATCATCGCCAAATATTACGGCGATTCTTTTGATGCAAGCGCTTTCGGGAAATCCGCGGGCATCGCGCAGCAATATCTTTTTCATTACGAACGAAACCACGGGGGTACGCCGGTTTGAGCGTAAAAACGAAGCTTTTTCCCTTTTTAATTATAAATCTCGTCTTCGCCGCCGCCGCGATATACACGGGGGCGAAGCTCTTTATATTCATTTCGCTCGCGTTCGCCGTTCTTTCGGGGGCTGTCGTCTTTTCGGGCGCGGCGAGGCGGAAATTCGACGAAAAGGACGCTTTGCAAAAAGGCGTGGTCGTATTTCTTATCGCGGAATGCGTTATTCTTTCGTATCTCGTCTGTATTATCAGCGTGGAGAAGAATCTGACTTACGACTATCCGCTTGACGACGTTGACGATTACGGGTGTTATCCCCAGCTTTTCGACGCTTTTAAAAAGGGGCGGCTCGACATAGACACAAATCTCGACCTTTCGGGGCTCGAGAAGCTTAAAAACCCTTACGATTACGCCGAGCGTAACAAGGCCAACGGGAACAGATACCAGAAGCTTTGGGACCACGTTTATTACGACGGCAAAATCTATGTCTATTTCGGCGCGGCGCCGGTCATTTTCATCTATTATCCGTTCTATTTTATCACGGGGAAGCTTCCTTCTGACGCGCTCGCGGCTTGCATTCTCTGCGCCATCGCGTCGGTTTTGCTTATTCTCGTTATCTACGAATTGACGCGGAGGATGAAGGAGAAGCCGACTTTCGCGTTTTTCGTATTCTGCGCGTTTTCGCTCCCCTTCGGGTCGCTCGTCTGGCAGATACTCACCTGCGCGAACTTTTATCACATCGCCGTCATATCGGGAATATGCGCGGTTCTGGCGACGTTCTTATTCACTCTTTACGCCGAGAGGTGCAAAGACGGATTTTTAAGAAAGCTCCTTTTCGCGCTCGCGGGGGGCTCGGTCGCGGCTATCGTCGCTTCGAGGCCGAACCACATTTTCTATATGCTCGTGCTGCTTCCCTTCCTTATAAATATAATAATAACGCGTCCGAACGGGGTGAAAAGCCTTATTGCCGACATCGCGGCGTTCGCCGTTCCGATGGCCGCGCTCGGCTCGCTCGTCGCGGTTTACAACTATTCGCGGTTCGGCTCGGTTTTCGATTTCGGCTCTTATTATCAGCTTACCGTTACCGACACGAGCACATACACCTTCTCGCTGTCGCTTATTCCCGCGACGCTGTTCCATTATTTTATACAATTACCCGCAAAGACGGGCCATTTCCCCTACCTCGCGCCGTCGAGCGTCAAGCCCGCGTTTATCTACGATTCTATCCACCGTTACGTTTACGTTTCGAAAACCGTCGGGGCTATCGCTTTGCCGACGACGTGGGGCGTCTTCTTCGCGCGGATGCCGCTTAAAAAAGCGAACAAGACTGCGCGGTGGATGGCTTTGATGACTATTATCGCCGTTTTCGCCGTCGCCGTCGCGGACATGGTTTTCGGCGGGGTGCATCTGCGCTACGGCAGCGACATCTTCTTCGCGCTGTCTTTACTTGGCGTATATTTCTTCCTTTCGGCGAGCGCGTCGGAGGAAAAAGAGAGCACGCGCCGCATTATCCGCGTTTTCGCCTGCGTTCTCATCTCCGTAGCCGTCGTCGTTTCGATCTGCCTCACCTTCGACAACGAGCGCGATATGATCGCGAAATTCCACCCCGATATTTTTAAGCAACTTTCTTAACTGCCGCATATCCTTTCAGTAGTGAAAGGAGGCAATTTTATGGGCTGCTTTGATAATTTTTTCGGTAACAACAACGCTTGGGCGATCATCCTCATCGCTACCCTCATCGTCGCCGTCTGCGGAAACTGACCTGCTTTTTTCGTGAAAAAAGCAGGCAAAAAAGCTCTTCCTTTTCGTGAAAAGGAAGC
>JAZUJV010000173.1:0-3345 GCA_045642945.1 Eubacteriales bacterium
GCCTGGAATGAAGTTTCCGAAGCTCTTGAAGAGAATTATTACGAGGGCACGCCCATGGTGATTACCTCCGAAGCTTCCTCTCTGTCCGAGGGTTGGTATATCGCGTCGGGTGAGATTTCCCGCGGAAATATAAACGTCAGCGGAAACGTGAATATTATTCTTTTCGACGGTTGCGATTTGACGGTAAACGGCAGTATTATCCTCGCGACGGACGCTAATCTTTCGATTTACTCTTCCGAAGCGAAATGCAAAGGTAAGATAACCGCAAACGGAACTATCGCGAGCGGTCTTTATGGCGACGGAAATAATATATTGTCTATACACGGCGCCCGTTTATTTGCGTGCGGCGGTTGGGAAGGAATATACGCTTCGGCGGGCATCAGCGTAAAAACGCTTAACGTATATAACGGTGAAGTATCCGCTATCGGCGGAGAAGCTGCCGTAATCGATTTGGAATACGGGCCGGAACCATACGGTCTTGGCGCCAGCGGTTTTACCGGCAACGTAAATATTGCAGACGGTGCCTTTTATGCCAAAGGCGGCGACGGTCATACCGTTATGTTTGCCCCCAATCTCTGGTTTATGGATGAAGGTGGTGCCGGTGTCTCCGGAAACGTAACCATTTCCAGCGGATACGCCAACATTGCAAGCGGACGTTCCACGGGTGAACATACCAACGTTGTCGGTCTTGACGGTACGCTCACGTTTAACGGCGGTGCTGTATCTATTTTGGGTGGCGACGGAAAAGCCGCGCTTGAAAACTTTGTCCTCGGCGAAGGCGTTACTCTTTATAACGGCGCCGATGATTCGGTTATAGAAACCGGAGGAACCTATAATGACGTTATTCAATCTCTTACCGATTACAGCAGCGGCAGGGGAGCTATAACGGTTTATTCGATTGACAGAGAGAAGCCGACTGTTTCTTACCTTGCTTACAATACCTCAACACACGAATACGAAACCAAAACAATCAGCGATTATAAAACGTATATTCCCAGCGCCAATGCTTGGAAAAGCGGCTGGTACGTTATAGACCACAGCATGATGATAAAAGGATTCAATGCCGGAATCAACGCCAACGTTATTCTTTGCGACGATTGTTTCCTTGACGTTGACGGTCAGTTCGGTCCGAGTAATCTCAATATATACACAACGTCTTTGGGCGAAGATATGGGTTCTTTGTCCGTGCAGGGCGAAAAAAACAAAGACGGAATTTACAGTTCCGTAACGGTTCACGGCGGTAACGTCAAAGCCATCGGCGGTGAACGTAAAAGCGGCTTTCACGGCAATTTGACAGTTTACAGCGGAAACGTTGAAGCATACGGCGGTAAGCCCGATTCATACGGCTACGGCGGTATGGGCATAGACGCGCTTCTTTCAAGGGTAAACGTATACGGCGGTAAATTGTTTGCAGCCGGCACTTCCAACTTTGCCGGTATAACCGGAAAAGTATCAATATACGGCGGTGCAGTAGATGCCCGTGGCGGCGATCATGCCGCAGGTATCGGAGCAAGCGCCCAAATAGGTGATGATACGACTATCGTTATTGAAGGCGGCGACGTCAAAGCGTGCGGTGGAAAAGGCGGCGCAGGCATCGGCGGCAGCGAAACGTCAGGTGTCGGCAGTATAACCATAACAGGCGGTACCGTTTACGCCGAAGGCAACTACGGCGGCGCGGGTATCGGCGGCGGTGTAAAAGGCGACGGCGGTAAAACAAGAATATCCGGCGGCAAAATAATCGCGAAAGGCAGCGAGATGTCTTCCGGTATCGGCGGCGGTAACGGCGCTTCCGGGGGTGTTATTGAAATATACGGCGGCGATATCGAAGCTTACGGCGCGGGTGATGAATTCTTAGGCGGCGCGGGCATCGGCGCGGGTGCGTATCTTTCCGTTGATTGTTTCTGCTACGGCGATGATATCGAAATTTATGAATCCGGTACAGCCGGAAAGATAACTATAAACGACGGTAATATAAAAGCGTTCGGCGGCGGCTACAACGCTGCCGGTATAGGCGGCGGCTACGGCAGCAACAGCGGTGAAATAAAAATCCACGGCGGCGTAATAAATACAGTCGGCGGCGAAAACGCCGGCGGTATCGGTGCGGGATATTACGATTTTATTGACTTTTTGTATTCGGATACGTTGATTGCCCCCGTTCCGGGCGGCAGCACCACGGTTGACGGCGGCTTTATAGACGGTACGGCAGCGGATAAAACGCTTACTCTTCCCGATAACGAACCCACCGTATGGGACGACGGCTCTTACCATATCGGATATACGTTTATATCCGGCGCTGAAGAATTGACCTGTCTCAAGCCGGGTTATAAATCTTGTTATAAAAATAACTATACAGGTAAATACCATTCTTCATTCCCGTTTGACGAAGATAATCTTATCGGCGGGGAAGACGCTCTTATCGCTTGGAAATCCGAAGGCGGTGAAGGCTATTTGGGCTACGGCGAACATACGTGGAAATATACAGATTCTTCCGTTCATACCTGCACTGTTTGTCATATAACCGAAAAGCATGACGCACCCGACGAATACGGCAAATGCGGTAAATGTGATAAGCTGATGTATTACTACGAATACAACGCGCGGCTCGGCAGATATGAAGCGAAAGCCATTCCCGACGGTGCCGTGGAAATCGACGATATGTCCGATCTTTACGTCGGCGAATTCAGCGCGAAAAACTACGATTTCCATCAGGATTGGTATATTATAACCGATGACGTCGACCTTACCGTGCGCTGCGAAGCTTATGATCTCGATGACCCCGACAAAGAAATACATATTATTCTCGCCAACGGCGTAACTCTTAACGCGGCAAAAGGCATTCGGGTATGTAATCCGCTTACGATTTACGCTATGTCGACTGATGAAACAAAAATGGGCAAGATCGTTGCCAAAAACGTCGAAAAGGGCTGTGCCGCAATAGGCGGCGGACTTGTCGAAATGGGCGCGCTGAACAGTACGGCGAACGGCGCTATAACTATCCACGGCGGTCAATTCGACGTAAAAGGCGGCGAAGGCGCGGCGGGTATCGGCGGCGGATTGCTCGGCATGGATACCGATTACCGTTCCTGCGGCGATATTACCATTTACGGTGGCAATTTCAAAGTTACCGGCGGAGATCGCGGCCCGGCAATTGGAAGCGGTTTCAAAGCCGAAAAATGCGAAATGGATATCACTATTTACGGCGGTACTTTCGTTCTGGACGGAGGTGTCGGCGCGGCAGGTATCGGTTCCGGCGGCAGTGCGAACAAAAACGATTCATTTAAGGAAAAAGTCGACGGCGCGAACATATATTACGAGCCTGCTTCGGCTGTGGGAGATATCACTATA
>JAZUJV010000174.1:0-6175 GCA_045642945.1 Eubacteriales bacterium
TTAGCTCTCTCGTTTCGGCGGAAGCCGCGAGGGGCAATACCGCGAGGAGCATAAGAGAAGCAAGAAGAATCGCTAAAAGACGTTTCATTTTGTTTTTTCCTCCTGAAAATGTTATATATGTAAATGCTTTTCCAAATTCATAATAACACGCTAAAACGATAAAGTCAACGGAAAAACGGATTTTTATATGTTTTATCGGCAAAAATTCGGCAAATATATTGAAAAAGCGATAAGAAAAACATATAATACGGGTAAAACGAAGTTTACGGAGAAGAAATATGAAAGAAAAATTCAAAAGCTCGCTTATTTGTTTTATTGCCCTTATTTTACTTTTCGGGGCGTTTACGCTCGCGGTTATGAAAATCGACGTGCAGTCTTACACACCCGCGGGAGCGACGGGCGGAGAAAGCGCGGAAATAGGTTTTTCGCATCTTAATTTCAGGATTTTCGAGCTTAACGGCGGAGAATACCGCGAGATCTATTATAAAATCGCGGACTATCTCGGATGTTTCGCCATCGCGATAGGGCTCGGGTTCGCTTTCGTCGGGCTTTGTCAGCTTATTAAAAGAAAGAGCTTTTTCAAAATAGACTTGGATATTTACGCGCTCGGGATAATGTATCTCACGATGCTGGCGTGTTATATCTTTTTTGAAATTTTCATCGTAAACTTCCGTCCCGTGATGATAGACGGAGAGCTTGAAGCGTCGTTTCCCTCTTCGCACACGGTCATGACGGTTTTCGTTATGATGTCGGCGATATCGCAGCTTGATTGCAGGCTTAAAAACAGAAAGCTATTTAAAATATGCGCTGCAATTCTCGTTATATCCGCCGTCGCGACGGTAGCGGCGAGACTTATATCCGGCGCGCACTGGCTGACGGATATCATCGGCGGGCTTATTATAAGCGCGGCACTTGTGGCACTTTATAATATGCTCGTTTACGGATTCAATTATCTTTACGAAAAGAGACACAATGGTAAGAGCTGACAGAAAGACCGTCGGGAGAATTTTCTCGCTCGCATGGCCGACGATGCTCGAAAACCTTATGTCCACCGCCGTTCAGTATATCGATACGGCGATGGTCGGGGCTTTGGGCACGCTGGCGACGGCGGCGGTAGGTTGCACCAGCACGGTAAACTGGCTGGTCGGGAGCACGGTATCGGCTATCGGTATCGGGTTTCTGGCATACATATCAAAAGCATTCGGCGCGGGAGAAGGCGAGAAAAGCAGGCAGGCATCGGCGCAGGCGGTAACGGTTACGCTGTTTATCGGGCTTTTGCTCACCGCGGCAACGACGGCGGTATCTTTTTACGTTCCGGTATGGATGAACGCCGACGTAAACATAAGAGACGCGGCGGGAAGATATTTTCTTATCACCTATTCCCCGATGCTTTTCCGCACGATGACGATAATTTTCGGAACGGTTTTACGCTCGGCGGGCGACACGAAGACGCCGATGAGAGTGGGTATCGCCGTAAACCTCATAAACGTCGTTTTAAACTTTATTTTTATATACGAAACGCGGAAAATAAGCGTATTTTCGCGGGAAATAACGCTTTTCGGGCTCGGGCTCGGCACGGACGGCGCCGCTTTTGCGAGCGCTGCTTCTTATATTTTCGGCGGCGTTTTCATAACCGTCAAGCTTTGGAAGCACAAGACGGTCTCGCCGAAGGGGCAGAGCTTTAAGCCGGACGGGAAGATACTTTCGAGCTGTTTCAGGGTAGCGATACCGAATATGCTTCAAAGGTTCGCGACGTCTTTCGGGTACGTCGTTTTCGCTTCGATGATAAACGCTTTAGGCGAAGTGCCGACGGCGGCGCACACGATAGCGAACACCGTTGAATCTATGTTTTATATCCCGGGATTCGGGATGCAGACCGCGGCGGCGACGCTTTCGGGCAACGCGCTCGGGGCGAACGACGACGAAAAATTGAAGACGACCTCGAGGGCTATAATTTTCATCGAGGTTTTGATGATGATAGTAACGGGCGGATTGCTTTTTGCTTTCGCGCCGCAGCTTATGGATGTTTTCTCGGACGACGAAAGCGTTATCGCGCTCGGGAGCACGGTTTTACGCATGGTCGCCTGCTCGGAGCCGTTCTACGGCGTTACGATAGTTATAGAAGGCATGATGCACGGGCTCGGCAAGACCGTTCGCCCTCTCGTATATAACGTTATCGGGATGTGGTGCATACGCATCGCGGGGACTTATATATGCACGAAGATATTCTCGCTCGGGCTTATTTCCGCCTGGGGATGTATGATCGGGCACAACATGTTTTTATTCGTTTTATTTATGATACTTTTCATCACGGGACGTTGGGACCCGATGAGGAAAAAAGAAAAAGATACCGTAAAAGGTTGATTTAAAATTTTATTTATGGTATCATTCTAAAAGTTACTGCGCCGCCGTGCCGCAAACAACGACACGGCGGTTATTTTTTCGGAGTTATTATGAGGATCCAGCTTTCTGACCATTTTACTTATAAAAAACTTTTCAGATTCGTTTATCCGTCGATAGTCATGATGATCTTCACCTCGATATACGGGGTCGTCGACGGGCTTTTCGTTTCGAATTTCGCGGGGAAAACGCCTTTCGCGGCGTGCAACCTTATATGGCCTTTCATTATGATACTCTCGACGCCGGGCTTTATGCTCGGTACGGGAGGCGGGGCTTTGGTGGCAAAGCTTCTCGGCGAGAAGGAGAAGAAAAAGGCGAACGAATTATTCTCGCTTTTCTGTTACACCGCCATCGCGGCGGGCATAGTTTTCGCAGTCGGCGCGTATTTCGCGATACCGCCGGTCGCGAAGCTTATGGGCGCGGAGGGCGAGATGCTTGACCTCGCGGTCCTTTACGGCAGGATAGTTTTGGTCGGATGCGTTCCGCAGATGTTGCATTTCGTTTTCGAATCGCTTACCGTTACGGCGGAAAAGCCGATGCTCGGGCTTATCGTTACCGTCGCGTCGGGTGTAACGAACATGGTGCTCGACGCTTTGTTCGTCGGAGTTTTCAAATGGGGACTCGCGGGAGCGGCATGGGCCACCGTGGCGAGCCAATGTGTCGGCGGGTTCTTCCCTTTTATATATTTTATCCGTCCGAACACGAGTTTGCTTCGCATATCCAAAGCGAAATTCGACGGAAAAGCGCTTATCAAGGCTTGTACGAACGGGTCGAGCGAGCTTATGAGCAACGTTTCGATGTCGCTTATCGGGATGCTTTATAACGTTCAGCTTATGAAATATCTCGGCGAAAACGGGGTGGCGGCTTACGGCGTTCTTATGTACGTCAATTTCGTTTTCATCGCGGCGTTTATCGGGTATTCGATAGGTACGGCGCCCATTATCGGATATAATTTCGGCGCGCAGAACAGGCAAGAGCTTAAAAACATTTTTAAAAAGAGCGTTATCGTCATAGGCGTCAGCGGTATAATCATGGTCGCGCTCGGGGAATTGCTCGCGTCGCCGCTTTCGGATATTTTCGTCGGGATGGACGATGAGCTTTTCGAGCTCACGAAGCACGGATTCCGTATCTTTTCATTCTCGTTCCTTTTTGCGGGATACGCGATTTTTACGTCGTCGTTCTTCACGGCGCTTTCGAACGGGCTTATCTCGGCGATAGTTTCGTTTTTGCGGACGCTCGTATTCCAGCTTGCGGCGGTGCTTTTGCTTCCGCTTATCATCGGTCCGGACGGGATATGGTATTCTGTCGTCATCGCGGAGGTATGCGCGGTGATATTGAGCGCAGTCTTCATCATAGCGAAGCGTAAAAAATACGGATATATGTAAAATTTCATATATTTTTAATTGACATATAGAAATAAATGTTTTACAATATAATAAATATAAAATTAAACGGAGGAAGCGCTATGAAAAAACTTCTTGCGGCATTTTTGGTTTTACTTACCGTTTTCACCGCGATACCTTTGATTTCGGTATCGGCGGCTGAACAGAAAGACCTTCCGACTCCCGCGGACTTAGGCGGGGTCGAAAACATTTGTCTTACCTACACCTTCAACCCGAACGGAAACAACTACGGCAGGCACACCGCCGACACGCTTAAAGCTTACGTCGGGTATATGGGCAAGGACGGAAAAGTAACAGATACGTTTATGGACGGTTATCTGTTCCTCCCCTGCGTTCAGAAGGCGCCTTCGGGACAATGCTTACACGACGGCGGATATTTATCCGACTGGGTCGCGTATATCGACGACACCTTCAAAGAAGGCTACAACGTCGACGCGCTCGACATGGCGGCCGAGCAGGTAAGCAAAGAGCTTGGCAGAGACGTTAAATGCAAGGTGTTCCTTACTATACTCTATCCCTTCCGCCGCACCGGAGCAAGCTTCGGCACGCTCGACGGTGTCCAGCTTAACAGCACGGTTTTAGCGGACAGAAAGAAAGCTATCAAATGGTGCATCGACGAGCAGGAAAAACGCTTTAAAGAAGCAAACTACAAGCACCTTGAATTAGCCGGATTCTACTGGCTTCTCGAAGAGATTTCCGAAGGCAGCGACCAGAGCTGTATCGACGAGCACACGCTCGTACACTACGGCGTAGATTATACTCACGAGCTCGGATACAAAGCCATCTGGATCCCCCATTTCTTCGCTGACAACTGGGACAAGGGTTATGAATTCGATTTCGACGTTGTCAACCTCCAGCCGAACCTTATGTTCCCGCACGAAGGCGAGGAATTCACCCCCGAATACATCGCGGCAAGATTGCCCGAAGCGACGAAGAGAATGCTCGAACACGGATACGGTATGGAAATCGAGATGGACGGCCAGGTATTCTCGACGAAATACGAAAGATACCAGATGTATCTCAAATACGGCGTCGAAAAAGGACTTATGAACTCCGTCAAGATGTATTATCAGGACGGCGCGCCCGGCGTTTTATATTCCGCATGCAAATCGGACAGCTACTATTCGAGACTTATTTACGACCAGACTTACAAATATGCCAAAGGCACGCTTACGCTTGACGACATCGTCGAGCCCGGCAGCTATGACGACGACGGTTACGATTGGATCTCCGTCGGGAAGCCCTACACGGCGACCAAGCCCTATACCGGCGACGGCAGCATGGGTTATCAGAAGATCGACGGCACGGAGCTTACGGACGGCATTTACGGAAGCGACGCATACGGCACGGAATGGCACGCGTTTTACGCCAACTACGCCGTCGGCGGCAAATACAACGTCGTTATCGACTTAGGCAAGAACGAAATGGGAATATCCCGTTTCATTATGGAATTCGAGGAAGCGACCAGCGCGGGAATAGGACTTCCCGGCCCCGTTACCTTCTCGGTATCAACGGACGGAAAGACTTTCAGAGAAGTCGGAAAATCGGAAATAAAGATGGAAGCTACGCTTATGCCGAGAGCCGATCTTACGCTTGAAAAACCCGTTTCTGCAAGATACGTCAAAGCCGAATTCGGCAGAAGCGGCTCGCTCGTATTCATATTCGCGTCGGAATTCGCGGTAGGCAGAGAGGAAGATTACAAGCTTGCGCGCGGAGACGTTGACGGCAGCGGCAAGATCGACGCGAAGGACTATCTGCTTCTTAAACGCGCATGCCTGAAAACATATACCCTTACTCCCGAACAGGAATCCCCCGCAGACATCAACAGCGACGGCAAAATCAACGCGACAGACTATCTTCTTTTGAAAAGAGCCTGCCTCGGGACTTATAAGATAGAGGAATAAAACATTTGATCTCACACCTTTTTTGAGAAAAGGTGTGCCAAAAAGCCCTGCTTTTTTCGTGAAAAAAGCAGGCAAAAAAGCTTTTAATTCGCGAAAGTAAACTTTCGCGAAAAAAGAACAACAGCATAAAAATAAAGGTGCATTGAAAAATGCACCTTATTTTTTTAATAGATGGATATTTGTGGCTTTGTAAGAACTAACCGTTATATAAACCGCGTTTTTGTTCGGTCTGTGCCGTATCTTGAAGCTGTGGTCGCGCGATTTTAACCGCCGACAGTTACAGCTGATTTATTCTTTAGGCGCAAATTATCGGCTATCATGGCGATAAACTCAGAGTTGGTAGGTTTTCCGCGGGAGTTCTGGACCGTATATCCAAAGAAAGAATTCAAAACGTCGAGGTCTCCCCTATCCCACGCGACCTCGATTGCGTGGCGGATAGCGCGCTCGACGCGGGAGCTTGTAGTCGAA
>JAZUJV010000175.1:0-2711 GCA_045642945.1 Eubacteriales bacterium
TGAGGAGGAAAAAAAACACGGCGGGGGGGGGGGAGGCCGCGAGGCTTTTTGTTCCCAACAAGTGTCGGCGGTTAAAATCGCGTCATCGCGGCTTCAAGATACGGCACAGACCGAACAAAAACGCGGAAACAAAAATGGTAGGTTATCAAGAGAATAAGACTGCTTATAATAGGTTGAAAACGGGCGAAAGCCCGTTTTCTTCGATTTATGCGTTTTTGTTCTTTGAACGAAGCGTCGCGCTCGCCGTACGGCGGTACGTCTTCGGCTCCGTTCGTCCAATCTGTATCCGTCTCTTTTTGCCGCTTGCTTTGTCAACTTCGGGGATAAAAGCTCAGTCATTTACGGATACGAACGTTCCTTAATTTGAAATTCGGAATTGTAAAATTTAATATTTTATTCACAAAATTCTTGACAAAATCCCTTCTCCGCGGTATAATCATCCCGTAAGTTAGCCACGGCTAACTTCAAAAGCGAAACGGCGGGAGAAACGAAAAAATGACGTTAAGGGAACTCGAAATAAACCAAAGCGCGATAATAACCGAAGTCGGCGGCGAGGGCTCGCTGCGCCAGCATTTTCTCGATATGGGCGTGATACCCGACGCCGAGGTTACGCTTATAAAATACGCCCCGATGGGCGATCCGATGGAGCTTTTGATCCACGGCTACGAGCTTACCCTTCGTTTGTCCGACGCCGATAAAATAAAAGTCTCGCCGATAAAAGAAAAAAGGGAAGAGACGGCAGAAAAAGTTTATTCCCACCCCGTCGCGATAGAACACCCGGGCTATGGCGAAGACGGTAAATATCATAATAAAGAAGACGAAAACCCGCTCCCGAAAGGGAAGATACTCACCTTCGCCCTCGCGGGCAACCAGAACTGCGGCAAAACCACTCTTTTCAATCAGCTCACGGGCTCTAATCAGCATGTCGGCAACTTCCCCGGCGTTACCGTCGACAGAAAGGACGGCGCGATAAAGGGCCATTCCGAAACCCTCGTTACCGCCCTCCCGGGCATCTATTCGCTCTCGCCCTATAGCGCCGAGGAGATCGTTTCCCGCGAATTTATCCTAAAAGAAAAACCCGATTGTATAATAAATATCGCCGACGCGACGAATATCGAAAGAAATCTTTATCTTACCTTACAGCTTATGGAGCTCGGCATCCCGACGGTGCACGCCCTTAATATGATGGACGAAATGCGCGGCAACGGCGGCACGGTAAAAATAAACGTAATGGAGGATATGCTCGGCATCCCCGTCGTGCCTATCTCCGCTTCAAAAAACGAAGGCGTCGACGAGCTTATAAAACACGCGATACATATCGCGAAATACCGTGAATTCGGCGGCAGGACCGATTTTTGCGATAAAGACGTCGACGGCGGCGCCGTCCATAGATGTATCCACGGCATAATGCATCTTATCGAGGACCACGCCGAGGAAGCGGGCATTCCCAAACGCTTCGCCGCGACAAAGCTTATCGAGGGCGACGCCCTCGTGTCAAACGCCCTTTCGCTTTCCGAAAACGAAAAAGAAATGGTCGAGCATATCATCGTCCAGATGGAAGAAGAACGAAAACTCGACCGCGCCGCCGCTATCGCCGATATGCGCTTCGATTTTATAAAAGAACTCTGTCGCTCCTCGGTAATAAAACCCTCCGAGAGCAAAGAGCATAAAAGAAGCCGTAACCTCGATAAGATCTTAACGGGCAAATTCACCGCCATCCCCTCGTTCATCGCCATAATGGCGCTCGTTTTCTGGCTCACCTTCGACGTGATAGGCGGAAATCTGCAAAAACTTCTCGAAACCGGCATCGAAAAACTCACCTCCCTCGTCTCGTCGTGGCTGCTCTCCGCCGGCGTCTCGGATGCTTGGCATCCGCTCATAATCGACGGCGTTTTCGCGGGCGTCGGAACGGTGCTTTCCTTCCTGCCTATAATAATCGTCCTTTTCTTCTTCCTGTCGATACTCGAAGACAGCGGATATATGGCTCGCGTCGCCTTCGTTACCGATAAACTCCTTCGAAAAATCGGTCTTTCGGGCAGAAGTATAGTCCCTATGCTTATAGGTTTCGGCTGTACCGTCCCCGCCGTAATGTCAAGCCGAACGCTCCCCTCCGAGCGCGACAGAAAAATGACGATCCTGCTTACCCCCTTTATGAGCTGTACGGCAAAGCTCCCGATATACGCCTTCTTCGCCGATATGTTCTTCCGCGACTACGCCGCGCTCGTGATGATATCGCTCTATCTTATCGGTATCGCCGTCGGCATCCTCTTCGCCCTCGTCGCCAAAAATACCGCGTTCAAAGGCGAAGCCGTCCCCTTCGTTATGGAGCTTCCGAACTATCGCTTGCCCGGTATAAAAAACGTCGCGATGCTCCTTTGGGATAAGGCGAAAGACTTTCTTCAGCGCGCCTTTACGGTAATATTTATCGCCTCTATCGTCGTCTGGTTCTTACAAAGCTTCGATTTCAGAATAAACTACCTCGGCGCCGAGACCGAGGGCAGTATTCTTGCCAAAATCGCGGGCTTCATCGCCCCGATATTCAAACCCTTCGGCTTGGGCGACTGGCGTATAATAACTTCTCTCGTAACCGGATTTCTCGCCAAAGAAAGCGTCGTTTCGACCTTAAAAGTACTCTTTGTCGGCGGAACTCTCGCTTCCGTCTGCTCGCCCGATTCCGCGATAGCACTGCTCGTTTTCTGCCTTATCTATAC
>JAZUJV010000176.1:0-3163 GCA_045642945.1 Eubacteriales bacterium
TGCTTCGCTTGAATCGGTATTCCTCGACCTGGAGGGCTGACGATGTTTAAGATCTTACTCAAAAAGCAGCTCACGGAGCTTATAGCGTTTTTATTCAAGAACAAAAAAGATAACAAGGCAAGGTCGAAAAACAGTATCATCGGTTTAGCGATAGTTTTGTCTTTATGCCTCGTTATTTTCGCGTTTATGTTTTTCTCGGTCGCATCGGCTATCGGGACGGTATTTCTTGACGGAGAACTGAATTGGCTGTATTTCGCCATTATGGGACTTATGTCCATTCTGTTCGGGACGTTCGGAAGCGTTTTCAGCACGTATACGAGTTTATATAAGGCAAAAGACAACGAGATATTGCTTTCGATGCCGATAAAGCCGATAACGATCCTTGAAGTACGGATGTTCAGCGTATACGTCGTCAGCTTCGTATACACTTCGATAATCTGGATTCCCACGGTCATAAGTTATTTTATTTTCGCAGAGTCTTCGGCTATCGGATATATTTTCCCGATAATCGCAACATTTCTTATTCCGCTTTTCGTTACGGTCATAAGCTGTCTGCTCGGCTGGATCGTCGGGCTTATAGCTTCGAAAATTAAGAAAAAGAGCTTTATTACCGTTATTTTTACGCTTGGTTTCTTCGCTATCTATTATTATTTCACCTTCAATCTCGAAAATATCATAGATTCGATAATTCAAAGCAGCGGAAAGATAGGAGACGCGATAAGCGTATGGGCTTATCCCGTATATCTTATGGGAAAAGGCACGGCGGGAGACGTTCTCAGCATGGCGCTGTTTACGCTGATGGTCTTCGCGCTGTTCGCGATTTGTTGTCTTATTCTCTCCAAAACCTTTATTAAAATCGTTACCACCGAAAAGAGCGCGAAGAAAACCGTTTATACCGGCAAAAAGGAAAAGTCCGCAAGCACGCCTGTTTCGCTGTTTAAGCGTGAAATGAAACACTTTACTTCGAGCCCTACTTATATGCTGAATTGCGGACTCGGAGCAATAATAATTCCCATCGTTGCCATTGTTCTCGCCGTAAAATCGAAGAATCTGACGGCTTTGGCGGAAACTTTCGAAGACCTCGGTTCACTTACAAAAATGCTTCCGCCGATATTCGCATCGCTGATGTGCGTGATGCTGTCGATGAACGCGATCACCGCTCCTTCGGTTTCTCTCGAGGGCAAGAGTTTATGGATAATACGCTCGCTGCCGGTTGACAGCTGGGACGTTCTTAAAGTGAAAGAAAGGCTTCATATCGTTATAAACACGGTACCCGCGATTATAGGAACGCTCGTCATCGGCATAGCGTACGGATTCGGAGTAATCTCGGTAATACTGATGCTCGCGATGACTTTGATATACGTCTTGTTTACCGCGGATCTGGGGCTTTGGCTGAATTTAAAGAAGCCCAACCTCGATTGGTCGAACGAATCTGTGCCTATAAAACAAAGCACAAGCGTCATTATAGTCCTTTTCGGCGGATGGGGAATATCGCTCGTGCTCGGAGGCTTATCGCTCCTTGCCGTGCCTCATATCGGCGCAGAGCTTTATCTTCTCGCCTGCTGCATCGTTCTTATCGGAATAACGCTGCTTTTAAGAAACAAGCTCAGAACGCGCGGGACGAAGATGTTTGAAGAAATCTGACAAATTAAAAAAAGTAAAAACTGTCCTTTTCAAATCGAAAGGACAGTTTTTTATTTGCATACCTTTTTCGAGCGTATCGACTTTATTTCTGTATTTCTGACAATACTCGCATGTAATAGTCAAGGCGTTCGTTTACATACCCGGCAATCAATTCCGTCATTTTGTCGGCATTGCCGTTTCTGTAATACTCATCAAAAGCGTCGTAATACTTCTTTCGGTCGGTAAATTTAACATTAATAGGGGGATATCCGTTTCGTATGAGGTCAAGATTTAAAATAAGCCGACCGGTTCTGCCGTTGCCGTCAATAAACGGATGTATCCCTTCGAATTCAAGGTGAAAGCGAGCTATACGCTCGATAGGATTCATGCTTTCTTGTCTTATTGCGTCGTCGGCAAGAAGAGAAGTAATCTTCGGCTCGATTAAATAAGGCTGAACAGGCTCGGTATATGCGCCCATAATACGAACGGGAATCCGACGGTAAGTTCCTTTATCTTCGGGACGGTCTATGAGCACAAGTGAATGTATCTGTTTTATAATACTCTCTGAAATGTGAATTTTCTTTTCCGCAATATCCAATACAAAAAGAAACGCGTCGCGATGACCGATGGCTTCCATATGATCTTTGAGCGGCTTTTGGTCAATGGTCATACCTTCGAGTGCCATAGCGGTTTCTTTTAGAGTAAGAGTGTTTCCTTCGATAGCGTTTGAATTGTAAGTGAATTCTACCATAAAATCTTCGCGAAGACGTTCAACCTCACCTTTAGTCAGAGGACGCATTGAAGAAAGCAGTGCCATCTTTTTCGAAATTCCGTCAAAGAGCGAAGAGGCTTTGAGTCTGCTGTCGCGGGGCTTCTCGGCATTATCGGGAATCATATACAAGTTTCCTTTACGGATAACGCCCTGTATTTTTCCTTCGGCACACATAACGCGGACACGACGCGCAGACAGACCCCATTTTTCAGCCGCTTTCGATACTTTTATATATTCCATTATGACTCCTTCAAAGTGCAAAATACTTATTTATAATTAATATAGCATAAAATAGGAATAATATCAAGCAAATATTCGGAAAATGAAAAATAATATTCCTATTATTAGCCATAATAGGAATATTGGAATATTTCGAACATTAAATATCACGATTATATTTATTTATATTTAAATGTAACGATATACACACGCTCAAACATTGACAATGAAAAGATGCTTTGATATAATTTAGTCACAGAAAGGGAAATGAGGTAAGAAAAAATGAGTTTGATCGAGAAAAACGGTATGGTTTACACAGTCGACGAAACGTTAAAGTATTGGGCTCTTACCACACGGTACTGCAAATGCAATTTTACCTTTAACGTTCCGAAAAGCGAATGCCAAAGTATCGAACAGTTAAGACAATACGTTAAAGAGAATTTTATGTTTGGTTAAAGGAGTTATTAAAATGAAAAAGAAAAGTTACTTTAAACCCTGCGATATCGCGGTTTACGTCGCAAAAATGAATCTTTATTCTCCCATCGTCGC
>JAZUJV010000177.1:0-11371 GCA_045642945.1 Eubacteriales bacterium
AGGCAGTCTTTGCCTTCGTGATAAGCGAAGGAAACGTTTTTAAATTCGATTTCGCCGTTTTCTATGACGGTTTCGGCGTTTTCGGGAGAAACTATGGTGCTTTCTTCATTAAGGACTTCGACGACACGCTCGGCGGAAGCACGGGACATGACGAGCGAGACGAAAATCATCGAAAGCATCATAAGGCTCATAAGAATCTGCATCGTGTAGGTAAGAAGCTGCTGCATCGTGCCTATCGACATACCGTCTTCGTTGCCCGCGCCCATGATAAGCTTGGCGCAGATGTAGGTGATGAGCAACGTGCAGATATAGACCGTCATGTTCATCATCGGGGAGTTGTAGGCGAGGATCTTCTCGGCGCGGACCGCCATTTTCGAGATATCGCCCGAAACGTCTTTGAACTTTTCGGTCTCGTGGTCCTCGCGGACGAAAGCTTTTACGACGCGGATGCCGCGAAGGTTTTCCTGAACGACGCGGTTGAGCTTATCGTAGGTTTTGAACATTTTTTCGAAAATCGGGTGGGCTTTGGTCATAATGAAATAAAGCCCGAGCGCGAGGATGGGAATAGCCGCGATAAAGATGAGCGCGAGCTTGCTGTCGGCGAGAAGCGCCATAATAAGCGAGAAAATAAGCATTCCCGGGCTGCGCAGCGCGATACGGATAAGCATCTGATAGGCGTCCTGCAGCCTGTTGACGTCGGTGGTCATACGGGTAACGAGCGACGAGGAGGAGAATTTGTCGATGTTTCTGAAAGAATAGCTTTGTATCTTTTCGAACATATCGTGTCTTAAATTCTTCGCGAAACCCGTGGAGGCGATAGACGCGCTTCTGCCGGCGGCGATGCCGAAGAAGAGCGAGGCGATACAGCATAAGGCGACGAGACCGCCCATCGTAAGGACGTATTTCATATCGCCTTTGCTTATGCCGTTGTCGATAAGCTTTGCGGTAAGGAGAGGGATAATGACTTCCATAACGACTTCGCCCAGAATAAGCAAAGCCGAAGCGATGGAATGGCCTTTATATTCTCTTATCGCGGAGGCGAGTTTTTTTATCATTTTTTGTTCACCGCGTTTAACCTTTCTTCTTCGCGTTTAAGGTTTTCGGTTATCTTTTCGATAGTGGCGAAAAAGCCCTTTAATTCTTCGTCCGAGATGCCCTCGCGAAGCTTAGTTTCGAAAAGCTCGATGTGGTCCTCGTGCTTCTGGTGGATCGAAAGAGCCTTGTCGGTCAGCGTGAGCCGTTTAAGTCTCGCGTCGCCGCCGTCTTTTTCGCGGATTATAAGCCCGTTTTTCTCCATGGACTGTAAAATCGCCGACATGGTCGGGCGGGAAACGGCGAACTGCTTTTCGACGTCCTTTTGAAAAACGTCGCGGTCGCGGTTGTCGTAGAGAAAACCGATCACCCAGCCGTGAACGTGGGTCAGCTTGCGGCTGTTTTCGTTGACGGCAAACTGGCATCCGCTCGATTTGCTGCCTATATTTCTTATCGAATTCGCAAGCGCTCTGACTTTGAACCCGATGGTTTCGTTGCGTTCCATATAAATCTCCATTGTAATAATTAGTATGCTAACATTTTACAGAAAATCAAGCGGACAGTCAATGGGCAAGATATCCAAATATAAATAAAATGTAAAGTATTTTTTGTTTTTTTGTGAAACCGAAAAGCAGTAAGGAGTTAGGAGTGAGGAGTGAGGAGTGAAGGTGCATTTGCTTCGCAAATGAAATTTATTTATATTCGCTTCGCGAAGCGGCACGTCGAGGACGCCGTGCCCTACACTTCGTTGAAAGAACAAAAAACGCATAGATTGAAGAAAACGGGCTTTCGCTCGTTTTCAACTTTATTAGGATTTGTTTGAATTGAAATAGAAGTAGACCGTTTTATTTTTTCGCGTTTTTTGCTCGGTCGTCGCCGCATCGCTTAGCCCTATAAAAAAGACCGCCGAAGCGGGCTTTTTGTTACGCGTAGTTTCTGTCTATTTTTATGACGCATCTATACGCGGGGTTTTCCGCGGCGACGGCGGCGGCGACGGTTTTTTTGACTACCTCGGCGTCAAGGTCGCTTTCGGCGGGAAGCACTACGTCGAAGACGACGTTGGTATGCGTCTGCCCGGGGACGATGCGGAAATCGTGGGCGTTGAGGTTTTCACCGATGCCGTCAAGCACTTTTTTGACGGTGGCTCTAAGCTCGTTTATCCGCTCGTCGCGGGTGTCTATCGGGTCCATGTGGATACAGGCCTCTATGTTGTATTTTTCGTAAATTTCTATTTCGACGTTGTCGATAACGTCGTGTATTTCAAGAACGTCGCAATCCTTCGGGACCTCCGCGTGGAGCGAGAGAAAACGCCTGCCGGGACCGTAGTCGTGGATGACGAGATCGTGGATGCCGCTTATCTGTTCGTGCGAGATAACGAGCTCCTCGATGCCGTCGACAAGCTCTTTTTCGGGGCGCGAGCCCAAAAGCGGCTCAATAGTTTCTTTGGCGGCGCCGAAGCCCGAATAGATGATGAACGCGGCGACGAGCAAGCCGACGTAGCCGTCGATAAGAAGATTCGTGAAATGCGAAACGATAAGCGAGATAAGAACGGCGGAGGTGGCTATCGCGTCGCATACGCTGTCGGATGCCGTCGCGAGCATCGCGGCGGAGCCGATTCTCTTACCGTAGATGCGGTTGTAGGCGAACATATAGAGCTTTACGAGGATAGAAACGGAGAGGATCATGAGCGACACGGCGGAAAGCTCGACGGGCTCGGGATTTTTTATCGCCTCGATAGAGGAAAGGATGAGCTCGAAGCCCATAACGAAGATAAGAAGCGCGACGACGAGCCCCGAAATGTATTCTATCCTGCCGTGGCCGAAGGGGTGCTCGGGGTCGGGCTTTTTGCCCGCAAGACGGAAACCGAGCAGGGTTACCGCGGAAGAGCCCGCGTCGGATATGTTGTTGAAGGCGTCGGCGGTAACAGCGACGGAGCCGGTAAGCGTCCCCGCGAAGAATTTTACGATGAACAAAATCACGTTCAAAGCTATTCCGCAGAATCCGCAGAGCGAGCCGTATTTACGCCTGCCCTTTTCCGAAGCGATATCGTCTTTTATAAAAAGTTTTCCGAGAAGCTTTATCATTGGTTTTCTTCCTTTGTTTTTATGTCGGCGAGCGTGAAGGGGATAGCCTTTTTAAGCTCGCTTATATTCATTTCGACCTGCCGCCCGATTTTCCCCGCGGAGAAGATTATGGTTTCGTGCTCCGACGCCGAGGAATCGAAAACGGTGGTGAAAAATTTTTTCATCCCGACAGGCGAACAGCCGCCGTGGATATAGCCCGTCAGCGGCAAAAGCTCGCTTTGCTTTATCATCGAGACCGATTTTTCGCCGACTGCCGCGGCGGCTTTTTTTAAATCCAGCCCGCTCGACGAGGGAACGACGAAAACGTAGTTTTTCTTCGACGGAGCGACTGTTACGAGCGTTTTGAAAGCGCGGTTTTCGGGGATCCCGAGCTTTATCGCTATCTCTTTCCCCGAGAGCGCGCCCGAAACCTCGTAGGCGTAGGATTTATATTCCGCGCCGACGGAATCGAGAATACGCATCACGTTCGTTCTTTCGTCTTTTTTCATTTTTTGCCCTTCTTTTTGCCTTTGCGAAGCGTTATTACAAGCGCGGCGAGACAGGCGATCGCGATAGCCGAATAGGCGGCTATGCGAAGCGCCTTGTGCGACGAATCGCCCGGGGTGAACTCGCTCTCTTCCGAAACTTCTTGGGGGGCGTTTTCGCCTTTTACGGTGATTTCGACGGTTCTTTCGGCGACAGTCTCGCCGAAAACGACGAGCTTGTAATCGAAAGAATCCTCGCCTTCGAACTGTCTGTCGGCGGTGTAGGTGAAGCTCTGACCGTTTATTCCCTTTACGACAAAGCCGTGCGAGGGCTGGCGGGTAACGACGAAATCGACTTTCCAATCGCCCAAAACTCCCGTGATGCCCTGCGCTCTGCCTTCGTGTTCCACTTCAAGCGACGGGGTGAAGCCCTCCGCGAGAACGTCTTGCGGCAAATCGAGAGTGCCTTTTATGAATTTATAGGTGCAATCGTATATCCAGCGTAAATTTTCGTCTTTCGAGTAAGCGCCTCTGCCGAAGACAGCCGCGCCCGCGCCGTTGTAATAGGCGTGTAAAGTATCGGTCATAAGCCCGCCCGCTAAAGCGCCCTTTAAATATTCGGCGTAGTTCGCCGCGCATTTTTCGGGCTCCCATACAAGCGAGGAGTTCGCCTCCATCTCGATACCGAGACCTAATGCTTTCGCCGTTTCGGTGAAATCCTCGAAAGCGCCCTGCGGGTCCTTTTGAAGCGGGGCGTTGAAAGCCACGTTGGGCTGCATCAAAGCGGCGGCGAAGCCGGTGTCTTCCCAATCCTCTATCCCGCGCGCCTGATAAAAGGGTATCATGACGTGGGTGAGCCCTTTATTTTTAAGCAGCGCGGACATATCCTTCGCGTACTGCTTTTCGTAGTAGTATCTTTCGTTGCCCAAGCCCTCGTTGTTGCAGAAAAATCCTTTGAAAACGAGGTTTTCGTATTTATTTTCGTCAAATCTTCTTATACATTCGCCGACGAACCATTCGGAGACCTTCAAACAATCTTCATAGGTTTCTATTTTGTTGTCTTTTCCGTCGCCGTCGTAGTCGCCGAAAGATATGTCGCTTATCTTCGGGTAGGGGCAGGTGAGATAGACCGATATCTTTTTATCTGTGCCGAGAGCCTGATTCATCGTGTTCACGGCGTCGTTTAAAGCTTTTAAATTATATTCTTCCGAGAAATATTGGTCAAGGACCATATCCCAGTCGGATTTTACCGTCGGCGTGCCCGAAACGCCGAGCCCGCCGCCCGACGGGCAAAGCCCCTGAATTATAAGGAACATCACCGAATCGAACATCGTATCTTTTATTTTGCCGTTCTCGATATAGGCGATGAAGGGGAGGAAAGTGCTTTCTACGTTGTTGACGAGCGATTCGTCGGACGGATAATAGCCCGTGTGGAAAAGGATTATGTCCTTGTCCCCGCCGAGTGCGTCGCGGGAGAGAAATTCGCCCTTCGGCGCGGGGAGAATGTCGGCGTAATCCGTCGGGGGAGCAAGCGAGGTTTCGGTTTTGCCGAAAATCTCTATTTCGTCGATAAAGGTGTTGACCGACACGTCGAAATGCAAAGCGACGTATCTCGCCGCGACGTTCTTTATCGGCATATCGTAGTTTATTATAGCGCATTGGCGCTTGTCGTAAGAGCCGTAGGGCGCGGTATTGCCGCTTTTTATCTCGCAGCGCGAAAAATTCTCACCGTCCGCCGAAACGTAGATATCTATTTTCTCGGGCATAAAGCAGCCCGCGGCGTTGTCGCTTATAAAGTTTGTCGAAACGCGCTCGATCTCGCATATATTTTCGAGGTCGATCGTAACCGTTCTGCCGCCCGCGCGGTAAAACTTCGACCATTTCGGGTCGGACCAGCTGTTCGACGCGAAAACGCCGTCGGTAAGCGCGCTTCCGTCGTCTTTATCCTCGGATTTATAGCTTTTTTCGTTCGCAAAGTCGGATTTTACTTTATATTTTTTCCCGAGCGCGAGGTTGTTCGCCTCCGCGCCGACGCTTAAAGCGATAACGGGGAAGAGCAGAAAGGACACGAGCAGCAAAAGAATAAATCTGAATTTCATTTTTCATCCTCCGTCGGTCAAAATTATTACTTAATTATATACTTATACGCCGTTTATGTCAATAAGCACGCTTTTTTCTTTTTTGGGGGTTGCATTTTTAAAGCTTTCGGGTTATAATAACTTAACTTATTAACTTATAAAAGCAAATATGAACGGAAAGGAACGTTTTATGGACGAATTTGTTAAAGATAATAACTATTACGGCGATTTTTCGCTCGTAAAAGAGCCCGATCCGTCTTTTAAAAAGAGCGACGCGCGCGAAAATCTTATTCTCGGAAAACCCCAGAAGATAAAGAATTTCGAGAGGATAGTCGATGCCCGCGCCACCGATTGGTTCAACACTCCCGCAACCGAAAAACAGCTCACCGACGGCGTTTACGCGAAAGAACCGATTTGTCAGGACCCCGAGTTCTTCCATTTCACCGCGGGCGCGGCGAGAAGCATACTTTATGATTTCGGCGGGCTTTGTGCCGTTGACGGCTTCGCCGTCGGCGCTTTAAAAGAAAATTCCACCGCCGTAAGATTGCCCGCGAGAATATGCTTACAGCTTTCCGAAAACGGGACTGACTGGCAGACTGTTGGCGACCTTTCGGGATTTTCTTCGGATAAAGATAACGATATCGTCAGAAAATGCGCGTCGTTCGGGAAAGCATACAAAGCGCGCTATGCGAAGATAACCTTTATGGTCGTCGTCCATATCTGGCTCGACCAGATAGAGATTTTCGGCAAAAAGAACCCCGACGGAGCTTACGATATCGTCCCCGACGATATTCAGGATACCGATTTTCCCGACAGATTCGCCTCCACCGCCCAGCTCGGCGCGAAGGACGTTTTGCTTTCGTATATCTGCGGCAAGGGCAGAGAGCCCATCACGAAGGAGATCTACCTCCCGCACGTCGCGTATATCGAGGACGGAAAGATAAAAGACACCCTTTTCGACAGCGTGCTTTATCTCCCCTACGTCAATTATCTTTACGACGGCGGCACGAAAAGACCGCTTAAAAAAGAGGACTGGCAGTATTACGTCGACGTTCAGTATCAAAACGGCGTGAATATGGACGCGCTCGACGAAGCGGCGAAGGAGGTCGGCGAGGCGATCGGCGACCCCGATTACAAGGTCGGCGTGTTCCTCTCTATCCTCTATCCTGTTACGGCGGTAGAGGATTTCGGCGAGATAAACGGAAGACACCTCAACTTTAAAAACGTCGCGGACAGAAAAGAAGCGCTGAAATGGCTTATCGATATCCAGAAAGACGGCTACGACGCCAAAAAATATAAGCATTTGAAGCTTCTCGGCTATTATTGGTTCACCGAGGAAATTAACTACGGCGATACGCAGCTTCTCGAAATGCTTCACTTCACGACGGATTACGTCCGCACGCTCGGGCTTATCACGACTTGGATACCCTATTTCAACGCGAGCGGCTTCAACGACTGGCGCCACCTCGGCTTCGATATCGCCTGTTACCAGCCGAACTACGCTTTTAACCGGAAAGTGCCGGATAAACGCCTTTTCGACGCCGCGAACACGGCGAAGCTTCTCGGAATGTGCATCGAGCTCGAAATGGGCGGCACGGACGGCTGGAACATCGAGAGAATGAAAAAATATTACGCCGCCGGCGCGATAACGGGATATATGAAGGACGCGGCACATCTCTATTATCAGGGCGGCGTTCCGGGATATTATTACAGCGCGTATATTTCCGAAGATTCGAATCTTCATTCGATCTATAAAGACACCTACGATTTTATTAAAGGGAACTTCGATCCCGACGGGATAGAGTTCGGAAAGGAATAAAAAATGCTTGAAAAAATCAAAAACCAGAGTACCGACGATCTCGCTTTGGCGATAGCATCCATCCATACTCCCGAGGAAGCCTATAAGTTTCTTTCGGATATCTGCACGATAAGCGAAATTACCGAAATGAGCAAACGTCTCACCGCGGCGACGATGCTTCGCGAGGGCTGTACCTATAACGAGATAGCCGAGCAGACGAGACTTTCCACCGCCACGATCACCCGTGTCAACCGCGCGCTTCGCTACGGCGAGGGCGGCTACGGCATGGTGCTCGACAGAATGGGAAAATGAGCGACTTTTCGGTTCTTGCGCCGTATTACGACGAAATAAACGGCTCTTCCTACGAAAAATACGCCGATTTTCTCGAAGAATGCTTTAAAAAAGCGGATATAAAAGTCCGCGAAGTCCTTGACCTCGGATGCGGCACGGGCGGCATCGCCGCGATACTCGCGTCGCGCGGGTACGATATGGTCGCGCTCGATAATTCTTCCGAGATGCTTGACATCGCGCGGGAGAACAACGAGGGCAAAAACACGCTGCTTATCTGCCAGGATATGCGCGATTTCGAGCTTTACGGCACCGTTCAGGCGGTCTATTCGTCTTTCGACTGCCTTAACTACGTTTTAAAAGAAGCCGACGTGAAAAAGATTTTCGCGCTCGTGAGAAACTATCTCGAAGCCGGCGGAGTCTTCGCCTTCGACGTCAACACGCTCTATCGGTATAAAAACGTCTTTGACGGCAGAACCACGGTTTACGAGTCGGACGGCGACGAGATAATCTGGCAAAGCGCGTTCAACGAAAAAACGAAGATATGCGATTTTTATATCGACGTTTATCAAGTCGGCGGCGACGGCAGATACGACAGGTATTTCGAGCGTCAGAAACAAAAATTCCATTCCGAAGCCGCGCTTTTAAAGGCGGCTGACGGTTTTACGCTTATCGGCAAAAGCTTCGGAAAGGGCTTCGACGGATGCGAAGAGGCCGAAAAAGTTTATTATCTTTTCCGAAAGGACGAGTGAATAATGAAAATTTCGAAAATATTGAAAACCAACGACGAAAAAGGCATAAATACTTTTTCCTGCGAGCTTTTCCCGCCTAAAAAGGGCGAGGAACTGCCCAAAAGCATCGAGGTCGTCCGCGGCACGGCGGCGCTCGACCCCGATTTTATAAGCATCACCTACGGCGCGGCGGGAACGACGGCTTCGTTCACGGCGGAGCTTGCCGACGAGGTCGAAAGACAAAACGTTACCGCGCTCGCGCACGTTACCTGCGTTTCTTCGGATATGAAAAGCTTACACGAATATCTCGCGTTTTTAAAGACGCGCGGTGTCGACAATATCCTCGCTCTCCGCGGAGATATGCCCGAGGGCAGAGAGCCGAAAACCGTCTTTAAATACGCGTCGGATATCGCGCGCGAGATAAAATCCTTCGGCGATTTCTGCGTCGGCGGCGCCTGCTATCCCGAAGGACACCCTGAATCCCCGTCGAAAGAAAAAGACATCGAGGCTTTGAAGATAAAAAGCGAAAGCGGATGCGAATTCTTCACGACGCAGATGTTTTTCGATAATACCAAGCTTTACGAATTCGCCGAAAAGCTTCGCGCAATCGGCGTGGATACCCCGATAGTCTGCGGTATTATGCCGCTTCTCACCGTCAAACAGATGGCGCGTACCGTCGCGCTTTCGGGCGGGACGGCTATGCCGAAGGAGCTTCTCGACGCCGCCGAGAAATTCGAAAACGACCCCGAAAGTATGCGCGCGTTCGGGCTCGACTTCGCGACGAGACAGATAAAAGACCTGCTTGACAACGGCTTTAACCACATACATATCTATACGATGAACAAGCCCGAAACGGCGAAAGCTCTTATGAGCCCGTTCGGCAGAGGATAAGATAAATATGTTATTCGACGTATTCGGCGACAAAATAATAATTTTCGACGGCGCGATGGGGACGATGCTTTCGCCTTATCTTAAAGCCGGCGAAGCCCCCGAAATATTGAATATTTCCGCTCCCGACGCCGTTATTTCGGTTTATGAAAAATATATTTCCGCGGGCGCGGACGTTATCTCGACCAACACCTTCGGCGCAAACGGTATAAAGCTTGCATGCTCGGGCATAGACGCTTACGAAACGGTTTTCGCGTCGGTAAGGCTCGCGCGCAAGGCGGCAGACAAAGCGGGCAGAAAAATCCTCGTCGCGGCGGATTTCGGACCTACGGGAAAATTACTCGAGCCGCTCGGCGATCTGACCTTCGAAGAAGCGGTGAACGCCTACTCGAAGCCGCTTGAGGCCGCCGAAAAAGCGGGCGCGGATTTTATCTTTTTCGAGACCTTCTCCGACCTTTACGAAGCGAAGGCGGCATTTCTCTCCGCGCGCGAAAACACGTCGCTTCCCGTCGCGGTGTCGCTGACCTACGACGAAAGCGGAAGGACTTTAACGGGCGCGGATGCCGAAACGGCGGCAACCTACCTCGGCTCGCTCGGCGTCGACGCTATAAGTGTAAACTGCGGGCTCGGCCCCGACAAAATGCTTCCCGTCGCGAAGATCCTCGCGAAAAACTCGAAAGCTCCCGTTATCGTCAACGCCAACGCGGGTTTGCCGAAAATCGTCGGCGGAAAAACGGTTTACGACGTTACTCCCGAGATTTTCGCGTCCTACGTAAAAGAGCTCGCGGACAGCGGAGTAAGATGTATCGGCGGCTGCTGCGGCACCACTCCCGAGCATATAAAAGCCGTCGCGGAGGAAGCGAAAAAATATAAATTCGCGCCGAAATACGAAAAAGGCGGCGTCGCCGTCTGCTCCGGCAGAAGAAAATATATTTTCGGCGAAAGCGTCGCCGTCGTCGGCGAAAGGCTTAACCCGACGGGCAAGCCGAAGCTTAAAGAAGCGCTACGCAGCGGAGACCTCGACCACCTTCGCCGCGAAGCCGTTTCCCAGCAGACCGCGGGCGCGGATATTCTCGATGTGAACGTCGGATTGCCCGAGATAGACGAAAAGGAGATGCTTTATAAAGCCTCCCGCGCCGTTCAGTCGGTAACCGATCTGCCGCTTCAGCTCGATTCCTCCGATCCCGCCGCTTTGGAAAAGGCGGCGCGAGTCTACGACGGTATCCCAGTGATAAATTCCGTCAGCGGAAAAAAAGAAGTTCTCGACACGGTTTTGCCGATAATCAAAAAATACGGTGCCGTCGCCGTGGCTTTGCTGCTTGACGAAAGCGGAATACCCGATTTGCCCGACGACAGACTTAAAATCGCCGACAAAATAATAAAAGAAGCCGAAAAATACGGCATAGAAAAAGAAAGATTTTTATTCGACGCGCTCACGATGACGGTCGCCACCGACAAAAAAAGCGGCGAAAAGACGCTTGAATGTGTCGAAAAGCTGACGAAGCGCGGGCTTTATACCACGCTCGGCGTTTCGAATATCTCTTACGGGATGCCGAATCGCGCACAGATAAACGCGATGTTTCTCGGCGCGGCGATAGACAAAGGGCTGACCGCCGCGATAATCGACCCGAACAGCGAAAGCGCGAAAACCGTTATAAGCGACGCCTCCGCGCGCGAGCCGTTCGACGTCGATAAGATATCGCCCGAGGAACAGCGCGAGATTAAAAAAGACGGCAGCATGACGCTTTTCGATTCGGTATTTTTCGGGCTTCCGAAGGAAGCGAGGGAGCTGACGCAAAAAGCGCTCGAAAACAAAAAACCGCTCGAAATTATCGAAAAAGACCTTATTCCCGCCTTGAACGCTCTCGGCGACGGGTACGAGAAAAAGACACTTTTCCTGCCCCGTCCTCTCGGCGGAGCGGACGCGGCGAAAGGGGCGTTTGCCGTGGTAAACTCGGCGCTTTCGGGTGAAAAACGCGAAAAGCACGAAAAGGTCGTTATCGCAACG
>JAZUJV010000178.1:0-6437 GCA_045642945.1 Eubacteriales bacterium
CCGATGAATCCTCTGAATCCGAACCCGAACAGGGTTACTACCTTGCCACCGAAATTCCCGCTGTCGGCGATAAGATCGTCATCGCGTTCAAGAACGGCGAAGACTTCTATGCCTTCCCCAACGCCAACAAAGGCAGCGACACTGCCATCGCGGCAACTAAAATAACCGTTGCCGACGGCCTTGCTTCCGTTGACGACTCCGTTGTTTTCGAGATTGTCGTAAACAGCGGCGAAATGGGCATTAAGAGCATTGCAGCCACCAAGGATAGCTACATCGGCTTCAACTCCAATAAAATCGCCTGCAACGGCTGGGGCGATACCAAATACGCCGTTATCACCGCTGCCGAAGCGAACGGCACGTTCATCGTCGGTTCTTCCAATAACTCGCCCAGAGGTCTTACCTACAGCGGCACCAACTTCACCGTAAGCAACAACGGCGGCGCTCCCGTTTACATCTTCGTTTACGGCGATAAACCCGAAGAAGAGGAAGACGTCGTCGTTTCCCTCGGCGCTAAAGTCAATACGATAAGCTATTCCCTCCGTCTCGGCGCCAAATATAACGGAAAAGTTCTTTCCGGCGACGAACGCGCTTCCGTCGAAGACCTCGGTATAGTCTTCTATCCCGTTAAATTCCTCGGCGAGAGCGAACTTGACCTCACCACCTCCGGCGCCGCCGCGATCTCCGCTAACAGCATCGACGAAGAATACTACGTTGACGGCAAAAAGTTCGTTGATTACGAAACCTTCGTGTTCTATGCCACTATCGTCAATATCCCCCCGAACGGCAGAGATACCGATATCGCCTTCCGCCCGTATATCATTTACAGCGAAGGCACCGTTTACGGCGAAATCCTCGTAAGAAATTATAACGGCACTTATGAAGCCGCCCGCGGACTCGCGATCGAAAACGCCGAAAACGAGATTTCCTGCCCCGATAACTGGTTCAACTGATGCTATAAAAAAAGAGCCGCGCAAGCGGCTCTTTTTCGTAAGAGATAAGTTCGCTGACGCGAACGATAAGAGAGATAAACTCGGCTTCGCCGAGCGAGATAATTGCAAATTGCGATGCAATTTGCAAGTTATGGAACATTTGCTTGCGCAAATGAATTATAACCATATAGCTTTAAAAGTTTTTCGCTTCCTTTTTTCAAAAAGGAAGAAATATAATAAAAATTATATTCCTTAACGACTGCGAAGCAGTCTTATCTCTTGACGCGAAGCGTCAATTATCTCTCATATCGCGCCGAAGGCGTTTATCACTCAAAAAAGCCCGCTTCCGCGGGCTTTTTCAAAATCACACCGATTTTTCTTTTATATCGTTTATCAGTTTCGGCAAAGCCGTTTCGAACTTCGCGCCGTACCTGTGCGACTCGTCGCCGTAGGTGTTCGCGATGCATTCGAGAACGTAATCCGCCGCGATGACCGCGCTGTCGTATTCGCTAATGCCCTGCAAAAGCGCGCCGCAAAACGCCGAGGCGAAAACGTCGCCCGTGCCGTGGCACCCGCGCTCAAACTTCTTGTGCGCGTAATATTTCACGCCGTTTTCGTTCTTGACGATAACGCCCGTCGTGTCTTTGCCGTAGCTTACTCCCGTAAGAATGACGCTGCCGCGGATACCCTTGCTTTCAAGCGCGGAAAGAAGCTCTTTTACATAGCTTTCGTCGTAATTTTCCTTGTATTCCACGCCCGTCATAAAACAAACTTCGCTTATGTTTGGAAGCACGATGTCCGCCTCCGCGCAAAGCGTCGCCATGCTGTCGGCGTATTTCCGGTCAAAACCGTAATAAAGCTTCCCGTTGTCCGCCATGGCGGGATCGACGACCTTCAATTTGCCTTCGCCGAACTTCGCGAAAATGTCTTTGATAAAACTGATCTGCTTTTCGCTGCCGAGATACCCCGTATAGATGGCGTCGAACCCGATGCCTTCCTTCTGCCAGTGCTCCGTGATCTTTGGCATATCGTCCGAAAGGTCCCTGAAAGTGAACCCCGTAAACCCTCCCGTGTGCGTCGAAAGAACGGCGGAGGGAAGTATGACGGTCTCCGCGCCCGTCGCCGAAAGAATGGGCAAAGCCACCGTCAGCGAGCATTGTCCGAAGCAGGATATGTCCTGAATTGTAAGAATACGCTTGTAATTCAATTTAAAACGCCTCTATTCGTTAAATAAATCCGTTGATAAATACCTGTCGCCCGTGTCGGGTAACAAAACGACGATGTTTTTGCCCTCGTTCGCCTTGTCCTTCGCCAAAGCCGTGGCGGCAAAAAGCGCCGCGCCGGACGAGATACCGCAAAGTATGCCTTCGCTTTTCGCCAAGCTTCGCGCCGAAGAATAAGCTTCTTGCTCGCTTACCGCGATAATTTCGTCAATAACGGATACGTCAAGCACGTCCGGAATAAACCCCGCGCCGATGCCCTGTAACCCGTGCGCCCCTGCCGCTTTTCCCGAAAGAACTGCCGAGCCCTTCGGCTCTACGGCGACTATCTTTATTTTCTCGTTTTTCTCTTTTAAAAATCTGCCGACGCCGGTAATAGTCCCGCCCGTGCCGACCCCCGCGACGAAAATATCGACTTTTCCGTCCGTGTCGCTATAAATCTCGGGCCCCGTCGTCTCGTAATGCGCCTTCGCGTTGTCTTTGTTGCCGAATTGATCGGGAATAAACGAATCTTCAAAACTTTGCGCGAGCTCGCTTGCCTTCGCGATAGCCCCCGCCATCCCAAGCTTTCCGTCGGTGAGAATAAGCTCCGCGCCGTATGCCTTCATAAGCTTCTTGCGCTCTTCCGACATACTGTCAGGCATAACGATAATAACTCTGTAACCGCGCAAAGCGCCGATGCAGGCAAGTCCGATACCCGTGTTTCCGCTCGTCGGCTCTATGATGACCGAGCCTTTTTTAAGCCTGCCGCTCTTCTCGGCTTCGTCTATCATATATAAAGCCGCTCTGTCCTTCGCGCTTCCCGCGGGATTTAAATATTCAAGCTTCGCGAAAATATCCGCGTAAAGCCCTTCTTTTTCTTTTATATTCGAAAGTCTTAAAAGCGGCGTGTTGCCGATAAGCTCCTCGAACGAATTTTTGATATTCATCTTTCTCCTTAAAGCAGATGCACTCCGCGCTTATTACATTCTTCTATCGTCTCCGCGTTCCATACCGACGACTGTACCTCGCCGATGTGCGCTTTGCGTAAGAAGAACATACACATTCTCGACTGCCCGATGCCGCCGCCCATGGTAAGCGGAAGCTCACCGCCGAGCAAAGCCTTGTGGAAGGGAAGGGAAGCCCTTTCGGTCTTGCCCGAAAGCTCAAGCTGCTTTTTTAAAGTCTCCGCGTCGACGCGAATGCCCATCGACGAAAGCTCCAGCGCGATGTCGAGCACTGGATAATAAACGATAATGTCGCCGTTCAAGCTCCAATCGTCATAGTCGGGCGCGCGTCCGTCGTGCTTCTCGCCGGACTTTAACTTTCCGCCGATCTGCTCGATGAAAACCGCTCCGTGCTTCTTCGCCGTCGCGTATTCGCGTTCCTTCGGCGTAAGCGTCGGATATTCGTCCTCAAGCTCCTGCGTCGTAACGAAAAATATGTTTTCGGGCAAAAATTTCCCGACGAAATCGTAATCCTCCGCGATGTAGGTCTCGGTGTGGCGAAGCGACGCGTATATCTGCTTGACCGCTCTGCGCAAAGTCTCCTCGTTCCTCATCTCCGCCGTGATGACCTTTTCCCAGTCCCACTGGTCGACGAAAACCGAGTGTATGTTGTCGGTGTCCTCGTCGCGCCTTATCGCGTTCATATCGGTATAAAGCCCCTCGCCCGCGGTAAAACCGTATTCCTTCAAAGCCATTCTCTTCCATTTCGCGAGCGACTGAACTATCTCATATTCGCCGTCCGTCCCTTTTATGTCGAAAGCGACGGGGCGCTCGATACCGTTTAAGTCGTCGTTGATACCGCTCCCGCGCTTGACGAAAAGCGGCGCCGAAACTCGCGTAAGGTTAAGCTGAATAGCCAAATCGCGCTCGAAAAAGTCCTTGACCTTTTTTATCGCCACCTCGGTCTGCCTTATACCGAGCGTGCTTTTGTAGTCTTTCGGAATGTAAAGTCCCATAATTTTATACCTCTTTGCCGCCCTTTCCCGCCTTGACGCGTTTAAGAACGACTCTGTAAATTATCATTCCCGCGATGCTGACCGCGGCGGTTATCGCGAAAAGTATTATCGCCGCCTTATAGTTCCCCGCGACGATGAAATCCCCGCCGACAGTCGAAGAAACGACCGACGGTATCCTCGCGATGGTCGAAATAACGATAAAGTCGATAATTTTTATCCTCGTCAGCCCGAAAAAGAATATAAGCGGGTCCTTCGGCGTCCCGGGGATGATATAAAGAATAAATACCGACGCCGCGAGCTTCTGGTCGTTGTTTAAAAATCGTATCTCGTTTATCTTGTCTCTCGATACGAAAAGCTCTACGACCTTATACCCGAATTTCCTTACGAAAATAAGAATGATATAAGCCCCGAGCGCCGCCCCGAGCAGGCATATCACAGCCCCCCAGAACCATCCGAAGCAAAGCCCCATGCCGATCTCGACGACTTCCCCCGGGATAGGCGAGACGATGACCTGTAAAACCTGGATCCCGAACGCGACGAAGACCCCCGCGCTCCCGAAACCCTTTATCGTCTCAGAAAAATGCTTCGCCGCCGCCCCGACTCCTTCGTCGCCGACCGCGAAAATCGAGTTCGTAACGTAATACCCGAGCCATAAAAACAGCGCGACGGTAATGACTACCGAAACAATGGCGATTATTCTTTTACGAAGTAATAACTTTTCGTCTTCCGTCCTCGCTTTGCCCATACCGTTCCTTCCGAGCTTGATAAATGTCTGAAAATGCTTAAAATAAATCAACTTACAGTATAATCATATTGTTTCCCAATGTCAATAAAAACCTTCATACAGAATAAAAAAAGACAGCCGTCAAAACAGCCGTCTTTCATTTTGCTCTTTCGCGCACGTCGGTAAGCTCAAGAATATAATCCACCGAGCAATCGTAAAGCTTCGAAAGCTTTATAAGACAGTCGATCGGAATCTGCCTGTTGCCTGTTTCATATTGCGAATACGTGTTCTGCCTGATGTTGAGATATTCCGCTATCTCGCTTTGCGTCTTGTCGGAATCTTCCCTTAAATCGCGTAACCGCATAATTACCACCTTTCCGTGATTTATGCGATTATTATACCTGTTTTGCCATTTATTATTGACAAATATCACAAAATGTGATATTATATAGAAAAATTAATCAAGGAGGCAAAAAATGAAAGAAATTCGCTGTGAAATGTGCGGATCAAACGACCTTGTGAAAAACGGTGAATTTTTCGTATGTCAGTATTGCGGTGCGAAATATACTCCCGACGAGGCACGTAAACTTATGGTTGAAGGTACCATTAAAATTGATAACTCAGAAAACATTCAAAACAATCTAATAAACGCTCGTCATGCGCTTCAAATAGAAGATTGGGATGAGGTAGTCAATTATTATGGCTTGGTAATAAAAGATTCTCCTCATGATATTGAAGCAATTTTCTTTAATGCTTATGGTAAAATTTTTGCTTCAAATAGTATGGCTAATCGAAATCGTAGCAAAGATTTATATTATCTGAATAATACAATTTCGCATTTAAGCGAATACTTGGAAGAATATAATGGCGATAAAGAAAATATCGTTGATAAAATGGCAACTTATATGGAAAAAATAATGTTAGCCGATAGACTCAAGGTTGTTCAAATGTTTTCTTCAAATGGCGGACTTGCCGAAGCAGTTGAAGCAGAAAAAGCAATGAATGTCGTAAATCAAACATTTTTGACGGAAATCGTAAAAATATGCAATAAACATCCGGAATATGTTGTATTAAAAGCTCATTATGAAAAATTAATACAAAAGCGTTCTGAGAAAATAGTGCACGATGAAGAGGTAAAAAAGGAAAATACCGAACGCGAACGTCGTAGCAACCCTGTTTTTGCTATAATGGGTATTCTTTTCGGTTTGGTAGCGGCTTATTACGGAATTATAAGTACGGAATCTAATGACGATATAAATAAATTTTTGGGCATATTTTTCGCTTTGCCCGCTGTTGTGGTTCCTACGATAGGTATTTTTAATTATGTGCGAGTTCATTATACTTTAGGCAAGTGGCTTTCCGTTATCGCATACATGCTGGCGGCATTTACTTTGTTTTTAATATTATATTAACACCTAAATAATCTTCTATTCATCAAGATATGTCATAATTGAAAAATGCGATTTGTGCGCCTTTTTTGTCCCGCGCGAATCGTTTTTGATTCGAAGAAATATACTTGCCTCGCGCGGAATAACGGGATTTGCCTGATAGAATAATCCCCGCGAAAGTTCACTTTCGCGCTTTAAAAGTTTTTGCAAGAGCTTTTTTCAAAAAGCGGCGCG
>JAZUJV010000179.1:0-2451 GCA_045642945.1 Eubacteriales bacterium
ATGAATTTGGAAAAGCATTTACATATATAACATTTTCAGGAGGAAAAAACAAAATGAAACGTCTTTTAGCGATTCTTCTTGCTTCTCTTATGCTCCTCGCGGTATTGCCCCTCGCGGCTTCCGCCGAAACGAGAGAGCTAATACGTCTTGCGGAATTTTCCGGTCCGTTCAGAGTGAACAATATCGTCTCTCCGCGCCCGGGTCAGGATATCGCCGCAAGCTTTAAGAACGCGTCCGTCCCCACCACCGCGAAATATTCTATTTCGGCGATCAATTGGCTCGATAAAACGGATGGCGGAATTTATTCTTCCGGCAAATTCGTTGCCGATCACGAATACGTTCTCCGCGTTTTTCTTGAGCCCGCGTCCGGTACTACCTTCCCGGCAACCAAAACCGGTCTTTACGGTAATTTCACCGTTTCTTATGATAACACCAAAACCAAAAAAGCTTATGATTCCGGCAGCGTGTACGGCAGCACGACCGCAATCTGTTTCAAAGTCGATTTCGGTAAATGCGAAGCCGAGTTAGCCTCTTCCGCTACCATCTCCGGTCTTTCTACTGTTTATATCAAAAACGGCGGAAGCGCCGCCAACAGCATCAGCTCTCTTTCCGTATCTGCCGGAAACGTCACCATTTCCAATAAATATTGGTATGACGTTACCGACAAAAAACAGCTTACTTCCACCGATACCTTTAAGTATCATCATTCCTACCGCCTCTTCGTTTACCTCAATCCCAAGGCGGGCTACACCTTCGGTAATTCCTTCTCCGCGAGCATCAACGGAGCCACGATGTCTTATGCTTCGAGTTCTTCCAACACGTCGGTTGCCGCCCTTTACTGGGATATGGGATACCTCCTTCCCACTAAACTTGTCACCGCCAACGCTCAGGGTATCTCCGCTCCCGCCGTAGGCGCTTCGGTTTCCGACAGCATAAAGAGCGCGAACGTCCCCTCCGGTGTTAACTACAAGATACAAGCCTGCTATTGGGTTGATATGACCGACAGCACAATGGCCAGCGGCAGCTTTAAAAAAGGCCACACCTACCGCCTCTTCGTTATGTTTGAAAGCAACACCGTCGATTATGAGTTTGATGCCCCTGCCAACGTCTCTATGACGTTCAACATAGGCGGAACGTCTTATCCCGTCGAATCCGGCAATAAGAACATTACCGACGGCGTCATCTACGGCTATGTTGAATTCAAGAATCTCCAACCTATTCTCTTGAAAAACTTCGGTATCAACGGTTTCACCGCTCCCGTTCCCGGCGGAGATATTGCCGCTAACCTCGCCGCGTTGAAACCTATCGGCGATAAATACACCTTTACCGAAAAGTATTGGATAGATAAAACTGATAGCAAAACCGTTAAAAGCGGTAAATTCGTCGCAGGACACAACTACGTCATCAGCGTTACCGCGAAACCCGTTACCGGATGTGAATTCGCCGCCGTTGCTTCGATGACGGCTCCCGTCGTCTCCGGCTTCTCCTTCTCTTCGAGCTCCTACAAATATTACGGTGTTTCTGGCGACTCCACGCTGCGCAATGTTGATATAACCTACGGTACTTGCCAGACTCAGAAACTCTCGTCTGTCTCCGCTTCCGGCGCGGTAGCCCCGGGCGCGGGTGATTCCGTAAGCGCTAACCTCGATAAAATAGTCGCTCCCTCCGGCGCGAACTACATTATCGCCAGCAAATATTGGTGGGACCTTACCGATTCGAAGACCGCTTCCGGCAACTTTATAGTCGGTCATAATTATCGTCTCTTCATCTACTTCGCGCCGAAGAGCGAAGCTTTCGAATTCGTCGATAAAGCTTCCATGACAGCTTCTCTCAACGGAACGAGCATCGCCAACAGCTATATCTCCGTTGGCAATCCCACTACCAGACGCGGATTTTATAAAGATTACGGCGTCGTCAAACCCGTTTCCATTGGCAACGTTTCCGTTACCGGCTTTGAGGTTCCCGCCATCGGCGATACCGTCAGCGCCAACATCAAAAAGCTCACCCCCGCGAACGGTCTTTTCGTCATAGACGCAGGCACCTATTATTGGGACGATACTCTCGGAAAGGCGTTGAAAGATACCGATAAATTCGTCGCCGACCATACCTATACCATCCATATTATCCTCGCTCCCGCTAACGAAAACTACGAGTTCCTTGCCCCGAACGTAATGAACTGCCTGCTTAAAGACGCTTCCTCTACCCTCGTCGCCAGCAGCACAGAAAAAACTCTCACCGTTGCAAGCGTCAACGGAAAACCGAAAAATATCGGTCTCATTTATAAAGTAGGCAAACCGAAAATCACCAATATCGGCAACGTAACGGTCAACGGTTATAAGAAACCCACCGTCGGCGAAGCCGTAGACGGTTACCTCGCGTCCCTCAACGTCGCGACCAACGCTCATTTCTCAATGGCTGCCCAGTATTACGACAGTACCGCCGGCAAGATTC
>JAZUJV010000180.1:0-5177 GCA_045642945.1 Eubacteriales bacterium
GATGATGCCGATGCCGTTCTTTCCGCCGAGCTCGTTGAGAGCGAGGATGATCTCTTTGGCGGTCATCTTTTTGCCGTCGAGCGCGACGGGAACGCCTTTTTCGAAATCGAGGGTTATATAGGTCGGCTCATCGGGAGCTTGAAGCGGAGAGACGCCCATCTCGAGGAAACCCTCTTTTTCGTAGGTCGGCTCGTTGCCCGTATCCTCGAGATCAAGACCCTCGTGGGAAAGATGCCAGAGGTCTTTATCTTTCGAATAGTTGGTCTCGCGGTTGATTTTAAGAGGGATATTATGCGCTTCGGCATAGTCTATCTCCTCGTCGCGGGATTTTATCGTCCATTCGCGCCAGGGGGCGATTATCGGCATACTCGGGGCGAAATGCTTTATCGCGAGCTCGAAGCGGACCTGGTCGTTGCCTTTGCCCGTGCAGCCGTGGCAGATCGCGTCGGCGCCTTCTTTTTTGGCTATCTCGACAAGACCTTTGGCGATGCAGGGACGGGCGTGGGAGGTACCGAGGAGGTAATCTTCGTATATCGCGCCCGCTTTCATCGTCGGGATTATATATTCGTCGACGTATTCGTCGGTAAGGTCAAGGATATAAAGCTTGGAAGCGCCTGTCTTTAACGCCTTTTCCTCCAAGCCGGCGAGCTCATCCGCCTGACCGACGTTGCCGGAGACGGCGATGACCTCGCAGTTATTGTAATTTTCTTTTAACCACGGAATGATTATCGATGTATCGAGACCGCCGGAATAGGCGAGAACGACTTTTTTGATTTTGGATTTATCCATAGCTGACACCTCTTGAAACGTTTATGCGAAGATTATATGCTTTATTTTCACGTTTGTCAACCTTTTTCGCAAAATTATACATAAATATTTATAAAAATATGGGGAGAAATTAAATCTCCCCATATTTTATACAGCATATTCAGTAAATTATGCAATAATATCAGAACAGTCCGGTGATTCTGCCGTTGTCGTCGACGTCGATATTCTCGGCGGCGGGAACTTTGGGAAGTCCGGGCATCGTCATTATATCGCCCGTGAGAACGACGATGAAGCCCGCGCCCGCGGAGACCTTGACGTTTTTGACGGTAACGACGAAGTTTTCGGGCGCGCCGAGCTTCGTCGGGTCGTCGGAGAAGCTGTATTGAGTCTTGGCGATACAGACGGGAACTTTGGAAAAGCCGAGGGATTCGAGCTTTTCGATCTGTTTGACGGCGCTTTGCATAATCGTAATACCGCTTCCGCCGTAGACTTTTTTGACGACGGCTTCGATTTTTTCTTTTATCGAAAGGTCGTCTTCGTAAGAATAGGTGAAATCGCCTTTTTCCTCTTCGCAGAGGGGGACGACCCCGTGCGCGAGGGCTTCGCCGCCTTTTCCGCCCTCCGCCCAGACGGTGGAGAGAACGGTGTTGACGCCGAGCTCTTTGCATTTCGCGATGATATATTCGATTTCTTTATCGGTATCGGTCGGGAAGCGGTTCACGGCGACGACGCAGGGGAGCTTATAGACGTTTTTGATGTTGGAAACGTGGCGCAAAAGGTTGGGAACGCCTTTGCCGAGAGCTTCGAGGTCTTCGGTGCCGAGCTGTTTTTTATCGAGACCGCCGTGCATTTTGAGAGCGCGGACGGTGGCGACGACGACGACGGCGTCGGGGGTGAGGCCCGCCATACGGCATTTTATATCGAGGAATTTTTCGGCGCCGAGGTCTGCGCCGAAGCCCGCCTCGGTAACGGTGTAATCGCCCATTTTAAGAGCCATTTTGGTAGCGATGACCGAGTTGCAGCCGTGGGCTATATTGGCGAAGGGGCCGCCGTGGACGAAGGCGGGAGTGCCCTCGAGGGTCTGGACGAGGTTGGGTTTGAGCGCGTCTTTAAGGAGCGCCGCCATTGCGCCGACGGCTTTTAAGTCGCCCGCGGTAACGGGTTTATCGTCGTAGGTATAGCCGACGATTATACGGGAAAGGCGGGCTTTAAGGTCGGAAATCGAGCTTGAGAGGCAGAAGACCGCCATTATCTCGGAAGCGACGGTTATATCGAAGCCGTCTTCACGCGGGGTGCCGTTGGCTTTTCCGCCGAGACCGTCGACGACGAAGCGGAGCTGTCTGTCGTTCATATCGACGCAGCGTTTCCAAGTGATCCTGCAAGGGTCGATGCCGAGCGCGTTGCCTTGTTTTATATGGTTATCGAGCATAGCGGCGAGAAGGTTGTTTGCCGCGCCGATGGCGTGGAAGTCGCCGGTGAAATGAAGGTTGATATCCTCCATAGGCACGACCTGTGCGTATCCGCCGCCGGCGGCGCCGCCTTTGACGCCGAAAACGGGCCCGAGCGAGGGCTCGCGCAGAGCGACGGTAACGTTTTTGCCGATTCTCGAAAGTCCGTCGGCGAGACCTATCGTGGTGGTGGTCTTGCCTTCGCCCGCGGGGGTGGGAGTCATAGCGGTAACGAGGATGAGTTTGCCGTTTTTGCGGTCCTCGTCAAGAAGCGCGAGGTCGATTTTTGCTTTGTATTTACCGTATTGCTCGACGTAGTTTTCGTCGATGTTCGCTTTTTTCGCGATTTCGGTAATGGGGCGCATTTCGCAATCCTGTGCGATCTCGATGTCTGTTTTGTAAGCCATTTTTTATTCTCCCTTAAAATATTTTACCGCTGATTCGAACATACGGATATTATACTCTCCGTATACGTTTTTGTAAAGACCTTTGCCGATACGCTCGCTGTGTCCCATTTTGCCGAAAACTCTGCCGTCGGGCGAGAGGATGCCCTCGACCGCGCAGACGGAATCGTTGGGGTTATAGCGGATGTCGGAGGTGGCGCTGCCGTTTAAATCGACGTACTGGGTGGCTATCTGGCCGTTTTCGGCAAGGCGTTTGATTTCGTCTTCGCTCGCTAAAAATCTGCCTTCGCCGTGAGATATCGGAACGTTCACGATATCGCCGACGTGTGCAAGCGACAGCCACGGGGATTTATTAGAGCAGACGCGGGTGCGGACGATTTTGGATTGGTGGCGGGAAATCGTGTTGAAGGTGAGCGTCGGGCAGTTTTCGTCGGTGTCGATTATCTTTCCGTAAGGGACTAACCCGAGCTTGATAAGCGCCTGAAAACCGTTGCAGATGCCGCACATAAGCCCGTCGTTCTTTTCGAGAAGGTCGGTAACGGCGTCTTTTATCGCGGCGTTGCGGAAGAAGGCGGTTATGAATTTACCGCTTCCGTCGGGCTCGTCGCCGCCCGAGAAGCCGCCCGGGACGAAGATGGCGCGGGAGGTCTTTATCTCTTTGGCGAAGGCTTCGACGCTGTGTTTTATTCCGTCGCTCGAAAGGTTGTTTATAACGAATATCTTTGCTTCGCCGCCCGCATCCTCGACGGCTTTGGCGCTGTCGTATTCGCAGTTCGTGCCCGGGAAAGCGGGTATCAAAAACTTCGGCTTGGCGGAAAGCACCGTCGGAGACGGGAAGGAGGAAGCTTGATAGGTAAAGTCGGGAATTTTTCTCTCTTTTTGGAAGATATTGCAGGGATAGACGCTTTCGAGTTTATTTTCGTAAACCGAAAGAAGCTCGCCGCAAGCGATGTTTTCGTCGGCGTAAACGAAGCATCTTTCATTCGTTATCTCGCCGATAAAGAGCGCGCTTTCGATTTCTTCATCGCTTTCGACGATGAAGGAGCCGTATTTATAGCCGAAGAGGTCGGCGAGGTCGACTTTTTCGAATTTGAAGCCGAAGCCGTTGCCGAAGGACATTTTCATCACCGCTTCGGCGACGCCGCCGAGCGTTAAAGCATAGCAGGAAACGGCTTTGCCCGAGCGAAGCAGATTCGTTACTCTATCGAAAACCGAGAGGAGCGAAGAAGTATCAGGAAGGTTATCGGAATTATAATCCGGAGAGATGAGGTAGGCTTTATTGCCCGCTTTTTTGAACTCGGGGGAGACGATATTTTTGATTTTATCCGTCGTTACGGCGAAGGAGACGAGCGTGGGCGGGACGTGGATATTCTCGAAGCTGCCGCTCATCGAGTCTTTGCCGCCGATAGCGGCGATCCCGAGCTCTTTCTGGGCTTTGAAGGCGCCAAGTAACGCGGAGAAGGGCGCGCCCCATTTATCCGAGTCTTTGCCGAGGCGTTCGAAATATTCCTGAAAAGTAAGATAGACGTCATCGAACGAAGCGCCCGAGGCGACAAGCTTGGAGACCGACTCGACGACGGCGAGGTATGCGCCGTGGTAGGGGCTTTTTTCGGTTATGAAGGGGTTATATCCCCACGACATAAGCGAGCAATCGTCGGTATGTTTCTTTTCGACGGATATTTTTTGTACCATCGACTGTATCGGGGTGAGCTGGTATTTTCCGCCGAAGGGCATAAGCACGGTCCCCGCGCCTATAGTCGAATCGAACCTTTCGGAAAGACCGCGTTTCGAGCAGACGTTGAGGTCGGAGGCGAGGGATAAATAGTTTTCTTTGAAGCTTCCGACGACGGTTTTATTATAATTTTCGCATTTTTGCGTTTTGACGGTAATATGTTTATCCGCGCCGTTGGAATTTAAAAATTCGCGGCTGACGTCGACGATCTTTTTGCCGTTCCAGAGCATCACGAGGCGTTTTTCCTCGGTAACGCGGGCGACGACGCGGGCGCGAAGGTTTTCTTCGGCGGCGAGAGACAGGAAGCTTTGCATATCCTTCGCCTCGACGACGACAGCCATACGCTCCTGCGATTCGCTTATCGCGAGTTCGGTACCGTCGAGACCTTCGTATTTTTTGGGGACTTCGTTTAAATCTATGAGCAAGCCGTCGGCAAGCTCGCCTATCGCTACGGAGACGCCGCCCGCGCCGAAATCGTTGCAGCGCTTTATCATACGGCAAGCCTGTTTGCTGCGGAAAAGCCTTTGTAATTTTCGTTCCTCGGGGGCGTTGCCCTTTTGCACCTCGGCACCGCAGGTCTCGACGGAGCTTTCGTTATGCGCTTTGGAAGAGCCCGTCGCGCCGCCGATACCGTCGCGCCCGGTCGCGCCGCCGAGAAGGATAACGACGTCGCCGTCTTTGGGGACTTCCCTTCTGACGTTTTCTTCGGGGGTCGCGGCGATGACCGCGCCGATTTCCATTCTTTTGGCTTTATAGCCCTCGTGGTAGATTTCGTCGACTATGCCCGTCGCAAGGCCTATCTGGTTGCCGTAGGAGGAATAGCCC